>NZ_LATL02000089.1 GCF_000972705.2 Limnoraphis robusta CS-951
TTTAAATCTAATTAACACAAACTTTGAAAATAATCGTGCAGAAGGAGGAACGGGTGCGACTAATGGTGAAGGTCGAGGCGGGGGAATTTTTGTTAGAAATGGTGCCACTGTTAGCGCTGTAGGCACAACTTATAATGCAAATTCTGCCTCGACAGGGAATGAAGATTTCTTTGGAACGATTGGCAATCTTCCCCTTCCGATATTAGAAATTATTCCACTCACAAATCCCTCCGAACCTTCTAACCCAAGTGATGCCGGAATTGATGGTGCTTTTCAAGTTACACTCAATCAAGCATTGCCCTATACTCTTGATGTTAAATACAATATTAATCCCGATAGCACTGCAACAGAGGGAACAGACTATACCCTTGTCGAAAGTATTACGATTGCTGCGGGTGAAACTGTTGCTGAAATTCCAGTTATCGTACAATACGATACCCAGTTTGATCCCGATGAAAGTGTAATTGTTGAGCTTGTTGAAGACGATCCTAAATCTTATGAAATTGGTACATCGGATAGCGCAACACTGATTATTAACGACGAAAAANCTGCGGGTGAAACTGTTGCTGAAATTCCAGTTATCGTACAATACGATACCCAGTTTGATCCCGATGAAAGTGTAATTGTTGAGCTTGTTGAAGACGATCCTAAATCTTATGAAATTGGTACATCGGATAGCGCAACACTGATTATTAACGACGAAAAACCTGAAGTTAGTATCACAACCGAAAGTAATCCGACAGAAGAAAATCAGGTTTCAGGAGGGTTTAATATTGCTTTAAATGAACCCGCACCCGATGGCGGACTGGCAATACAATATACACTTGCAGGACTCGCAACTTCTGGAGATGATTACACCTTAAATGGTGAAGAAATTCCTTCCGGTTCTTTTATTATTCCCGAAGGAGAAAAGGGCGTTGAAATTAATATTGAACCTGTTGATGATCAATTAATTGAAGGAGAAGAAACCCTAGAAATTAGTCTGGTTGAATTACCGGACTTAGATTACACCGTTCAAGATGATGCAGCCACAGCAACGCTGTCAATTATTGATAACGAAAAACTCCCCATTGTTAAACTTGGAAAAATTGGTAATCCTTCGGAAGATGGGCCGACTTCGGGAAGTTTTAGTATCTTTTTATCTGACCCCGATACAGGCGAACCGTTAGAAAGTCCACCTATTCAAAGCGACGGAGAAGCGTTAGAATTAGAGGNGTTCAAGATGATGCAGCCACAGCAACGCTGTCAATTATTGATAACGAAAAACTCCCCATTGTTAAACTTGGAAAAATTGGTAATCCTTCGGAAGATGGGCCGACTTCGGGAAGTTTTAGTATCTTTTTATCTGACCCCGATACAGGCGAACCGTTAGAAAGTCCACCTATTCAAAGCGACGGAGAAGCGTTAGAATTAGAGGTTTTCTATGAAGTTAGCGGAACGGCTAATAATGGAGAAGATTATTCTTCTATTTTAACATCTTCGATTACCATTCCCGCCGGAAAAACCAGTCAAGCTATCCCGGTAGAAACGTTAAATGATTTGATTGATGAAGGGAATGAAACGGTTACAATTACCCTTTCTGATGAAAAGCCAGAGGGTGCAATTTATACCATTGATACCACTCCCGCAACGTTAACCATTACCGATAATGATACCGTTGGAATTAGCATTTCTGAAATTAACGGTGACACGAATGAACGGGGAGGAGAAGCGAGTTTTACCGTTAAACTGGATAGCGAACCGGAAGAACCTGTTACGCTGAATTTTACCAGTTCCGATACAACAGAAGGAACACTTTTAACCCCTTCTATTACGTTGAATTCTAGCAACTGGAATCAAACCAAAACCGTTAACGTGACGGGGGTTGATGATAGCGAAAGAGATGGCGATCGCAATTTTACCATTCAAACTAATATTACCACTGAGGATGTTCAATATAGTGAATTAGACGTTGCAGAAATCGCGGTTAAAAATATCGATGATGAAACCGAAAACGTTTTAATTACTCAGTCAAACGGAAGTACAGAAATCAGCGAAGATGGGGTAACAGATAGCTTTGAAGTTGTATTAACAGGTTTTCCCATTGATGACATTGTTGTTAATATTACCCCAGATTCTCAAGTCGATCTCGGGAATGGAATTGGACAACCCATTGCCCTAAATTTTACGCCAGAAAACGCCAGTACACCGCAAATTGTAACAGTAGAAGCGGTTGATGATGAGGTTGTAGAAGGCGAACATCTCAGTAATATTAGCTATATTGCCAACAGTAATGATCCGCTTTATGCAGGTTTGGGAGGGGAAATTAATGTTGCTATTGCAGATAATGATAATCCCACCATTAGCCTAGAAGCTGTTGGAAATGGTAGCGAACAAAGTATTATTCCGGGTGTATTTCAACTCGCATTAGATCATCCCGCATCCAGTCAAGGATTAACCGTAATTATACCGTTTCTGGGGTAGCAACTGCGGGAACAGATTATACAATTGTGGGTTTAGATACGGTTACAAAATCCGGTTCTGTTTATATCGCACCCGGAGATACCGGAGTTAACATTAACGTTACCCCAATTCAAGATTTATTCACAGAAACAGGCGGAGAAACTGTTACCATTGAGTTAGAAACGGGAACCGGATATAACATCGGAACGGTTGCTCCTCAGAGTGTAATAATCACCGATGATGATGTACCGGGTGTGCGAGTTCTAGAAACCGNGTTTAGATACGGTTACAAAATCCGGTTCTGTTTATATCGCACCCGGAGATACCGGAGTTAACATTAACGTTACCCCAATTCAAGATTTATTCACAGAAACAGGCGGAGAAACTGTTACCATTGAGTTAGAAACGGGAACCGGATATAACATCGGAACGGTTGCTCCTCAGAGTGTAATAATCACCGATGATGATGTACCGGGTGTGCGAGTTCTAGAAACCGGAAACGGTACCGAAGTTGTCGAACAAAACGCCACACCTGTAGACTCAAATAAAACCGATACTTATCAAATTTCTCTGACGAGTTCACCCGGAGTTGGCGAAACTGTTACCATTACTCCGAACTTTAATAATACTAACTTACAACTGCTTGATTCTAATCAAAATCCGATTACCGAAATTACCTTTGATGCGACAAATTGGAACCAATCACAAGTTATTACTGTTGTCGGTTTAGATGATAGTCAAGTCGGAACATTTGAACAAATTATTACCCATAGTTCGAGTAGTAGCGATGCAACTTCTCCCTACAATAGCGGNCCATTACTCCGAACTTTAATAATACTAACTTACAACTGCTTGATTCTAATCAAAATCCGATTACCGAAATTACCTTTGATGCGACAAATTGGAACCAATCACAAGTTATTACTGTTGTCGGTTTAGATGATAGTCAAGTCGGAACATTTGAACAAATTATTACCCATAGTTCGAGTAGTAGCGATGCAACTTCTCCCTACAATAGCGGTTTAGAAATCGATAGTAAACCCCTCCCTGAAGTTACCGTTGAGATTACCGAACCCACTTATGATTCGGGCGAAATCGCAGATGGTTTAGCACTCCTTTTTGAACGCATCGCCGAAAGTTTACGGCAGATGTTTAAAGATACTAGCCTCCCGATTATTGGTTCTCTAAGCGGTTCAGAACCTGCGTTTATTGATACGTTGAAAAATAATGTTGTTAATGCAATTANCGCAGATGGTTTAGCACTCCTTTTTGAACGCATCGCCGAAAGTTTACGGCAGATGTTTAAAGATACTAGCCTCCCGATTATTGGTTCTCTAAGCGGTTCAGAACCTGCGTTTATTGATACGTTGAAAAATAATGTTGTTAATGCAATTAAAAGCACCGCTAATCTAACTCAAGACAAGTTAGAAGACTTACTCAAAGAAAAATTAGGAGATATTTTCCCGGATGTTGAGGTGATTTCATCTTCTCTCCCCGAAGAAATTGCTTTTGATATTGATTTGGGTAATCGTTATGAAACCACAGCAAATTTATCTGGAGATTTTGGTTTCCCCGCGTTGGGTTTAGAAGTTGAAGGTGAAGCAGAAGCCAACTTTGAATATGGTTTAGATTTAAAATTTGGCTATCATCAAGATTTTGGCTTTTTTATTGACACCGAAGAAACGCAAATTACAGCCGATGCGTTTGTGGGTTTAGATGATAATTTTAACGCGACTGCGACGCTAGGTTTCCTAGAATTAAATGTCGCAAATGGGGCAGAAGATACAGAAAATGGCGGAACAAAAAACACCCAAGCCGAACTTAATGCTAAATTTGCATTAGAAGATATTGATCTCAATTCAGAAGGAAACTTAATTGAAGATTCTGGTGATGGTAGCCGCCTCACTCTGACTGAATTAAAAGGCTTTAATACACTCCGAAATAATAATCAAGTTAGTCTAGAAAACCTCTTTGATATTGAGGTAGAAGCGGATGCACAAGTTGGGTTAAATGCACGGACAAGTATCTCCGGTAACGCTGCAATTCCCTCTTTTAACTTTGAGTTAGTCGGACAATTTGATGCGTTAAAAGTAGACGGATTTAAAGTTACTCCTCCCCAAACCCCTGAAATTAGTTTCCAAAACGTTGAGATCGATTTGGGTACTTTTGTTAATAGCTTCTTTAAACCCATTGTCAAACAAGTTGATCAAGTTTTAGAACCATTTCGTCCTCTGGTTGATGTTCTCGTTAAAGATACAAAATTACTCTCTAAAATAGGCTTAGATGGATTTTTTGATAAAAAATTACCCACTCCGAATGGTGGCGATGGAGAGGTTGCAACTATCGAACTTGCGGATGTTATTTTGCGGGCTTTAGGCAACGAACTTCCGCCCAGTGTGTTTAAATTTTTAGAGACATTTGTTAAAGTTAGTAACTTCATCGAACAAGTTAATAGTCTACCCGCAGGAGAAAATATTTCAATTCCGTTGGGTGATTTTACTTTACCAAAATTGCAAGATTTAAGTAATCTCAGTGTGAGTGAAGTTGAGAATATTGCTCAAAATACAGCCAGCCTTCAAGACGATTTTGACCAAATCTTACAAACAACAACTGACAGTGCTAAAAAGCAAGCCGCAGAATTTCTAAAAGGATTTACTGAAGATCTTTCTCTGCCCAATATTGACGATATTCTCGCTATCAAACAAAAATTTGATCTGCTAGAAACTGAATTAGATAATATCCAACAAACTACAACTGATAGTGCAAAACAGCAAGCCGTTGAATATCTCAAAAATTTAATCGAAGATACTTCTTTACCCAATCTTGAAGAAGTTCCCGAAATTCAGCAAAAGATTAACGTTCTCGAAGCTGAATTCAATAATATCTTACAAACCACAGGCGACACCGCCAAAAAGCAAGCTATCGAATTAATTCNTGAATTAGATAATATCCAACAAACTACAACTGATAGTGCAAAACAGCAAGCCGTTGAATATCTCAAAAATTTAATCGAAGATACTTCTTTACCCAATCTTGAAGAAGTTCCCGAAATTCAGCAAAAGATTAACGTTCTCGAAGCTGAATTCAATAATATCTTACAAACCACAGGCGACACCGCCAAAAAGCAAGCTATCGAATTAATTCAGACTTTCACTGAAGATCTTTCTTTGCCAAATCTAGAAGATATTCTCGCTATTCAACAAAACATTAATGTTCTCAAAGACGAACTCGAAAATCTTTTAAATACGACACCAGATAGCGCCGAAAAACAAGCGATAGAATTTCTAACAGACTTCGCAGATCGCCTACCCTTATCGGAATTTGCTGATTTTAGTAAGATTGATTTAGACGAGATTAAAAAACAAGCAAAAGACTTACAAACTGAACTGAATAATATTATCCAAAACCCCAGTAATTCCAGTCAGAAATCAGTAACAGAATTTACCAAGACTGTCACCTTTGGAGATGGTAGCAACGAACCGCTTTTTGACTTTACCCTCCTCAAAAATCCCACGAATGCGATCGCGTTATTCTTAGGTCAAGATGTCTCATTATTTACCTTTGATGTTCCCGAAGTTGCGTTTGATGTCAGTGTGCGAAAAACCTTCCCCGTTTACGGACCAATTAGCGGTTTATTAGAAGGAAAATTTAGGGCTTCTGCCGATTTTGCCATTGGAATGGATACCTTTGGTTTGCGTCAGTGGGGAGCAAAAGATTTTGCTTTGAATGACGCTTACCGAGTCTTAGATGGGTTCTATATTAGCGATCGCGAAAATGCTGATGGTACAGGTGATGATGTTGCAGAAATTAAACTAAATGCAAGCATTGCAGCAGGAGCGGGTTTAGATGTTGGTGTCGCTTCGGGTTATGTAAAAGGCGGAATAGAAGGACTATTTAATCTTGATTTAGTTGATAGTGGCGAAGCGACTGGAACGGATGATGGTCGCATTCATGCTATCTCTGAAATTGTACCCCGTTTTGATGATTTGTTCAGTTTATTAGGAGAGGTTAATGCTTTTCTGGGTGCGGAAATTAAAGTATTTTGGAGAACCGTTTACGACAAACATTTAGTTACATTTCCCCTCGCTAAATTCAAAATTGGCAACAGCAGTATCGGCAAAGTTCAGGATGGTTATATTGCGGGAGCAACTGTATTTTTAGATGCTAACTTTAACGGCATTCAAGACTACGCAGACCTGAATAATAACGGTATTCGTGACTTTGATGATGTCAATAATAACGGCATTCGCGATACCTATTCAGCCCCCGATCTCGACACCGGAGAAACGGTTCAACTTCTCGAACCCTTTAGCGAACCGTTTAGCGAACCTAGCACCTTTACCAATGCCGATGGTAGTTATAATTTGAATATTTTCGATGACTTTGATACCAACGGAAACGGCGTTATCGATGCTGATGAAGGTCGAATTATTGTTGTTAACGGCGTTGATACTTCCACCTTCCTAAACCAAATTGTTCCGCTAACAACCACACCTACAGCAACCATTGCTTCCCCTCTAACTTTGATCGCTTCCCAACAGTTAACCCCCGACTTTGAAGCGGCGAAAACTGAAGTTAAAAATGCTTTTAGTCTCCCCGCCGAATTAGACCTTTTTGCAGATATTCCCATCGATGTAGAGATTGGTGTTTTGGCGTTACAAGTTCAACTGCAAAACCTGGTTATTGCAGCCACGCGGACAATTTCCCAAACGCCATTTATCGGTTTAGAAATCAATTCAACCGAGGTAAAAAACCAAGCGGGTTTACTTTATCTCGACAGCAACAGTAACAACCAATTCGACACGGAAGAACCCCAAGTTATTAGTAGTCGTGTTAACGGTGGTGTTCGTTTTCTTGACTTAAATAATAACGAAGAATTCGACGAAGGCGAACCGTCTTCCCCGCTAACAACAGCAGCCATTGCTAAAGAAATCTTCCAAACCGTTGCAACTCTGATCGACAACGGAGAAACGCCAGACTTAACGGATGAAACGGTTGTTCAAACTTTAGTTGAAAATGCCATTTCTAGTTTAACACAAACCGACCAAAATCTCAATCTTGATGCTGATATTTTAACAACACTCGTTGCAGAAATTATCGGCAAAAATCAAAGCATTGATAGCATTTTAACGAATACTTCTAGCTTCTTAGATGAAACCATCGCTCGTCAGCAAATCATCCGTCCTTGGGTGTTCTTTGATGCCAATTATAACGGTGTTCAAGATGCTAACGAACCCTTTGTATATCAACAAGCAGACGGAACCAATGACCTAGAAATTACCGTCGAACAATTTGATAGTAATACAAACGGAAGACTAGACCCCAACGAAGGAGAAATTGTTGAAGTTTACGCCTTTGAACCGATAGAATTAGCAACAGGTTACTCACAACTTGTTAACAATCCTTTTAAAACTTTAGTTCGTTTACTCGCCGAACCCGTTAACCCCGAAGCCGCACAAACTATCGTTAAAACTGCTTTAAACCTTCCCGATGTTAATCTCTACGAATTTGATGCACTCAAAGAAATCTCCGAAGGAAATGCAGAAGGTTTAATTGTATTCACAAAACAAGCTCAAATTTACAATACTTTGGTACAACTGGCACAGTTTTTCAGTTCTTCACAAGGCAATATTAACGAAGCCACGAATCGCATTTTAGAAGAAATCCTCGGACAAATTAATCAACCCAATGGCATCCTAAATGTTAGCGATGCAACTCAAATTCAAGCGATAATTATCAGTATTAATCCTGAAATTGAAGCTAATGTAGCCGCAGGTGTTGCCAATATTATCGCCGAGGGAAATACTCGCATTGATCAAATTCTTGCCGAGCCGAATCTTGATTTAGTTCAAAAAGCAACAGAAATCGCTAAAGTTCAGCAAGTCGTTCAAGGAGAAACAGCAAACGATCTGCAACAAGTGGGAGCAGGAACGTTATCCATTGAACAGGCAATTTCTAACCACACAGGCGAAGCTTTAACCGAGCAAATTCAAGCTTCAACTGCTGAAGACCCGACATTCCAACTTGATATTAATAATAACAATCCCGTCGCCGAAACTGATGAAAATATAACCGTTTTAGAAGATACTGAAACGATAATTAATGTTCTAGAAAATGATCGGGATGATGATATTGATGACAGTCTTACTATCACAGCAGCAAATAGTTTAGAAATCAGTGATGAAGGAGAAATTACAAGAATTCTTCCCGAAACANCCGTTTTAGAAGATACTGAAACGATAATTAATGTTCTAGAAAATGATCGGGATGATGATATTGATGACAGTCTTACTATCACAGCAGCAAATAGTTTAGAAATCAGTGATGAAGGAGAAATTACAAGAATTCTTCCCGAAACAACAAGCCAAGGCGGAACTGTAAAAATTAGCGAAGATGGTAAAACCATTACCTACACACCCGCTCTGAATTATTTTGGTGAAGATAGCTTCTTGTATCTCATTACTGATAGTAAAGGAAGTGTTGCCAATGCGGAAGTCAAACTAACCGTTGAGTCTGTTAATGATACTCCTGAACTCCTCGAAGAAATTCCCGATCAGTTAAATATTCAACAAAATCAAGCCTTTAGTTTAAATATTTCGGGTTATTTTAACGACCCCGATGGTGATGTTTTAACTTATTCGGCGATCGCACTTCCCAATGGCTTGAATATTAATCCGACAACTGGTATTATTAGCGGTATTATCAACATTAATTCTGTGAGTCCGTTGGCGATCGCAGTTTCGGCGACAGATACCAATAACGCCAGTGTTAGCGATCAGTTTAACTTAAGCAGTACACCAACTCCTCAACCCGATACCGATACCGATACCGATACCGATACCGATACCGAACCTGATACTGATACCGAACCTGATACTGATACCGAACCTGATACTGATACCGAACCTGATACTGATACCGAACCTGAAACTCCTCAAGAACATCAGCATATTCACGATCATGAGGCGCTTANCTCACGCTGATACTGATACTGAACCTACTGCCGCTACCGACCCTGATACTCATCCCGAACCTGATACCGATACCGAACCTGATACTGATACCGAACCTGATACCGATACCGAACCTGATACTGATACCGAACCTGATACTGATACCGAACCTGATACTGATACCGAAACTGAACCTTCTCAACCTCGTTCAGATAGCGACGGAGATGGGGTATTTGACATCTTTGATCCGAGTAATGTCATTCAAGCGATCGCCTTTCCAGACTTAGAACCCCCCAGCTTGAATATTTCCAACTCATCAGAACCCACCGATAACGTCGATGCGATCATTGCGGCGACTGCTGAGACGGGTATTGTCTTCGGGTTGCAAGGAGGAGACTATATTCAAGGAACAGAAAATAATGACGAAATTAACAGTAACGAAGATAACGACTTCATCGACGCCAAAAATGGAAACGATACCATTATGGGGGGTAAGAATGAGGATAAAGTTCGCAGTGGATCAGGAAATGACTGGACTTTCGGGAACTTAGGAAAAGACACCCTCTCCGGTGAACGTGATGATGACTGGATCAACGGAAACCAAGACAACGATCTGATCGATGGTGCCGAGGGCCAGGATGANGTAACGAAGATAACGACTTCATCGACGCCAAAAATGGAAACGATACCATTATGGGGGGTAAGAATGAGGATAAAGTTCGCAGTGGATCAGGAAATGACTGGACTTTCGGGAACTTAGGAAAAGACACCCTCTCCGGTGAACGTGATGATGACTGGATCAACGGAAACCAAGACAACGATCTGATCGATGGTGCCGAGGGCCAGGATGAAGTTTATGGCGGAAAAAATGACGATCAACTGCGGGGAGGCGCTCAAGATGATAGGCTGTTTGGTAATCTCGGAGCCGACTTAATGGAAGGGAACGAGGATAACGATGTCCTCTATGGCAACCAGGATAACGATACAATTTCCGGCAACGCCGATCAAGATACCATCTATGGGGGTGAGGGAAATGATTTACTCGATGGCAACTCCGGGGATGATATTTTGTTTGGAGACAACGGAGACGATACCCTCGATGGCGGAGAAGGCAATGATCAACTCACAGGCGGAAATGGCAATGATTTGTTAGTCGGGGCAGAAGGTGCGGATACTCTCACAGGTGGGGAAGGGAGCGATCGCTTTGTTCTCGTTGTCGGATATGGTGTTGATCTGATTAATGATTTTGTCGATAGTCAGGATATTATTGTTCTTGATGGGGGTTTAACCTTCGATCAATTAACATTAACCCAGGTTAATAATTCTACAGTGATTGAAGTGAACCGAACCCCTCTAGCTACCCTCAATAATATTCAAATCAGTTTACTGACAGCCGAAGACTTTAGCACTTCTATAGCAGGTCGCACTGGTGTATTGACAAATTGATGAAATTGAGAAACTCTCAAAGCTTTACTAAGAGAGGTTTTCAACTTCCTCTTGCCTTTTGCCTTTTGCCTCTTGCCTTTTGCCTCTTGCCTTGCGCGAAGCGCTATAAAACGATGAATTTTCGAGGAGAGCAGACGGCTTTTAATGTTTATCCACCCGTTAACAAAGTTCTCAAAACTTGATAAATAAAAGTCAAAATCGCAATCCCCACAATCGAGATTAGCAAAATAAACAGCATCAAACCGCCCACTAAAATAATCACAAACAACCGATCAGCTTTTTCTCCCATTTCCGGCGCATTCATGTGGGCTTCTAAGAGATCAACATTTTTAACGTTGGCTTTCCAGGCGACATCAAAAAAATCTCCGAACACAGGGACAGTCCCAACTAGAGTTTCTGTTGCGATATTAGAAGCCATGCGAAGCAGTGTTTCTCTCGGAACACCCAGTTGAAATGCTTGCAAAACAATGTAAGCTGATAATAGACCTCCAGCTATATCTCCACCTCCAGGTATCAGTCCGATAATCGGATCAAGACCAATTCTATAGGTCGTACCCGGAACTCGAATGGCATTGTCGAGGAGATGACTAAATTCGCGCAAATGTTTGACTGTAGACGCTTTAGAGCGATTCTTCATGGAAGGATCAGTAGATTTAGGAGACTGATGCTGATTCATATTTTTGAGAATAATCAGAAAATCGACATTCTTGTGTCAACTTATTTGGCATCCTCTGCGCCCTCAAGGACGGAGATTCCAAACATCACTGTCTGGGTTTCCTCTTTCTACGAGTTGACTTACGAGGGTTGGGTTTCCCCACTCAAGCAGAGGTCAGTCTCTCCAAAGGCGTTGATTCCCGTCTGCCCGACGGTATTTTAAAAACAGATATTAAGCGGAAAAACGGATTAAGCTACGTGTGAGAAGCCTAGATTTATGCGTTTTACAGTCAAGTTAA
>NZ_LATL02000090.1 GCF_000972705.2 Limnoraphis robusta CS-951
GTTTATTAATATTATTTCTGGGAAAACAGATATTTATTCGGAACCCGCCCCTACAATATTGGTGACTGGTGACTGGTGACTGAAAAAACCCGCCCCTACGGGTTATTGGTAATTAACACGCCGTTTTGACAAATATTTTCTAAGTTTGCACCCGACGCGCAAGCGTGTTCAGCCATTGCAAAAGCGATCGCATCAAATAAAGGCGCCGCCCACTCTTGTCCAGCTTGAATTGATCCGGCTTTTTGAACAATTTCTACGGCTTGTGCAACTTCAATAATGGCAACATTGGAATTATATTCTGCTGCACGTTCGATCATCGGATGCCAAGCCAGAGAATGCCCTTCTTTATTGCTTTGTCCGCCCCTCACTCTCGGCCCAATATTGTAGAGTTGTTGTTGTTGGTAAAACGGCATAATTCGGGATTGAATGCGATATTCCCACCACAAATCCCTCGAATGCAAACCCGTTACTAACATCTGCGCCCCAGGACGTGGATTTGCTGCATTGGCAACATTAGCATCCGCCGTTAATACAATCGTTTGAACGTGAGAATTGCCTTTATGAACTCCCGCAATAAAATGTTCTAAGGCTTGAAAACCCTCAATACTTTCACCATACATTTGAATGGTTGGCGTTAACACAAAAAAACCTAATGCTTCTAACCGTCGCTTCATTTCAATAACGGTAATTGTATTCCAAACTCGACCAATAGGAACCCCATTGACTGACGCTCCCGATTGCAGACTGTTGGTGGTATATTGAATGGGTAAAATAGCGATGGGTTTGTCAGTATTAATGCGAATAGGGGCGACATCGGCGTGGGTCCAGTTGCGTCCGGTATAGTTATAATGAACTTGATAAATACCCTGTCCGGCTTGGTATTGATAAAAGCGTCCATCGGGTACAATAGCAACGGTTTCGGTATAATTAGAAGTGTCGGTTTTTTCGGGTTTATCGAGGGGTAAAGATTGCCTACAACGTTCGTAGAGGTAGGCTCGTGAGGAGGTGCAGTCGTCTGTTGCGTAGGCGGGTGAGAGGGCGAAAATCGTGATTATTGCCGAACAGAGTGCAATCTTTAATTTCATTTTCGGTTGATTGGAGTTCACAAAACATTTGATTCAATAACGCTCCACTTTACCAAAAATCAGGTCGTTTGCAATGGGGAATTCAAATTCCTGTTGAAAAATCCAAGTAATCTGAAAATGGCTAAATTTAAGAAAGTGTAACGATAAGTTGGGTTTTTGGAGTGTACTTTGTAGTATGATGGGGATTACTACAATCCTATTCAAACCCTCTCAAACTCTCCCAGGAGATCAACCCCAATGAATCAAGAGGAACTACTCAACAACCTCTACAATGCTTTTGATCCCTTTGAACCTTTACCCGCAGGTGATCCGGCTTATGTGGACTGCAAGGAAGCACGGGGAGATGGGGATGTTTTAGTTGATTTGGGTCAGAAACTTTTGCGATCGCGAAGGATGACTTGTCAACTCTATGGAGGTCATCGGGGCGGGGGAAAATCAACGGAATTGTTGCGGTTAAAACAATATTTAGAGGACAAGAAATTCTTTGTTGTTCATTTTGCAGCCGATGAAAAAGATATCGATGCCGAAGATGCTCAATACACGGATATTTTACTCGGTTGTACCCGCAATATTTTAGAACAATTAAAGGATACAACCAAACCCGATCCGCTTTTAAATTGGTTAAAAAGTCGTTGGCAAGAATTAAAAGATTTAGCCCTAACAGAAATAAAATTTGAAGATTTGAGTGTAGAATCTCAGATTTCTCAGTTTGCCAAACTTACGGCAAATTTAAGAGCAGTTCCCAGTTTGCGTTCTGAAATTCGCGCCAAAGTTAATCCCCATACCGTCACGTTGATTGAGGCGTTGAATCAGTTTATTACAGAAGCGAAAATACAGCTTCCTGATGGCTGTACCCAACTCGCCGTTATTGCGGATAACTTAGATCGAATTGTTCCCATTATTCAAGAAACAGAACGCACAAACCATGAGGAAATTTTTATTGATCGCTGTGAACAAATCAAAGCATTAGACTGTCATTTAATCTACACTGTCCCCATTTCATTAATCTATTCAAAACGGGCGATTGAGATTGCTAATATTTATGACGCGCCGCAAGTTTTACCGATGATTATGATTCAAACCCCAGAGGAAAAAATTAATCCTCAAGGGATGAACACCGTTAAAGAAATTATTAGAAAGCGTGTGCATTTACACAACGCGGAACTGTACTTAGAAACTGAAATTTTTGAGAGTGCGGAAGTTTTAGAGGGATTATGTTTGATGAGTGGGGGAGATATGCGAAATCTGATTCTTTTGACTCAAGTGGCGATTGAACGAACTGCAACTTTACCGATTTCTAAACGCGCTGTTCAGCGATCTATTACTCAACTCAGAGATGTTTATCGCAAAACGGTTGAGGATGATCAATGGGAGATATTAGCTGATGTTTCCCAAACTAAAACCATTCGGAATAATGATCAATATCGTTCACTTTTATTTAATCGCTGTGTTTTGCAATACTGTTATTATGATGATCAGGGAGAAATGCAGCCCTGGTATGATGTTCATCCGCTAATTCGGGGAATCCCAGAGTTTAAACAAGCCGTTGAAAAAATCCAAAAAATTCAACCATGACAGCCAACTTTACAGACTGGGATGTTGATTTACCCAACAATCCAGAAGAAGATTATCAAGCTTTTATTCGGGGTTTGCGACGCCGAGAAGGGTTTGGTTTGTTTTTTGTGGAGTGTTCTCCCGCAGAAGGCGAAAGGTTAATTCAAAAGGTTAAAAAAGATCTTCCCCAAAAAACGATAGAAGTCTCGCGGTTAACTGAACCGACTGATAACCTTTACACAATTGTTACTGATCTACCTAACCGAGACAACATCAATATTCTGTTTATTTCCGGGTTAGAACATTCTCTCTATGACTATGAACTGAGAAAAATCAAACAGGGATGGAGTAGTCGAGAAAAATATACCTACAGTTGGAAAGGCGTTCCTCCGATTTTAAGTCATCTGAATCAACAGCGAGAACGATTTCGGGATGATTTTAATATTTGTTTTGTGTTTCTTGTACCTAAATTTATTTTAAACTATTTTATTCATCGTGCGCCTGATTTTTTTGACTGGCGTTCGGGTTTCTTTAATTTACCAACCGATCCAGAATTTGCAAATCAGAAATCTACTCAACTTATCGAGGAAGGAGATTTTGAGAAATATAAGAACCTCACTCCAGATGAACAACGAGAAAAGTTTTTAGAAATTCAAGGACTTTTAGCAGAAGAACATCTATTACCCGATGAACAAGCAAAATTATACAGAGAGTTGGGACGCTTGCTAACTGCGACTCAGAAATACAAAGAAGCAGTTGCATCCTACGATAAGGCGATAGAAATTAAACCAAACTTGGCTAGTAGCTGGAACAACCGAGGCAATTTACTCCGTAATTTAGGACGCGACCAAGAGGCGATAGAATCCTTCGATAAAGCAATAGAAATTCAGCCAGACTATGCTGATGCCTGGTACAACCGAGGCAATGCACTCGCTAAGTTGAGACGCTACCAAGAGGCGATAGAATCCTTCGATAAGGTAATAGAAATTCAACCGGATGCTCATTATGCTTGGTACTTACGAGGGTATCCACTCCGTAATTTAGGACGCGACCAAAAGGCGATAGAATCCTTCGATAAGGCAATAGAAATTCAACCGGATTATCATTATGCTTGGAACTTCCGAGGCGTTGCACTGAATAAGTTGAGACGCTACCAAGAGGCGATAGAATCCTTCGATAAGGTAATAGAAATTCAACCGGATGCTCATTATGCTTGGTACTTACGAGGGTATCCACTCCGTAATTTAGGACGCGACCAAAAGGCGATAGAATCCTTCGATAAGGCAATAGAAATTCAACCGGATTATCATCAAGCCTGGTACAACCGAGGCATTACACTGGGTAAGTTGGGACGGCATCAAGAGGCGATAGAATCCTACGATAAGACTATAGAAATTCAACCGGATTATCATCAAGCCTGGTTTAATCGAGGCGTTGCACTGAATAAGTTGGGACACGACCAAGAGGCGATAGAATCCTATGATAAAGCTATAGAAATTCAACCGGATGCTCATTATGCCTGGATCAACCGAGGCGTTGCACTGGGTAAGTTGGGACGCTACGAAGAGGCAGTTGCATCCTTTGATCAGGCGATAAAAATTAAACCGGATGACGATGCAGCCTGGTACAGCCGAGGCAATGCACTCGATGATTTAGGACGCTATGAAGAGGCAGTTGCATCCTTTGATCAGGCGATAAAATTTAAACCGGATTATGCTTCAGCTTGGTACTTCCGAGGCAATGCACTCGATGATTTAGGACGCTATGAAGAGGCAGTTGCATCCTTTGATCAGGCGATAAAAATTAAACCGGATAAAGATGCAGCTTGGTACAACCGAGGCAATGCACTAGCTAATTTGGAACGCTACGAAGAAGCAGTTGAATCCTTTGATCAGGCGATAAAATTTAAACCCGACTATGCTTATGCCTGGAACAACCGAGGCCTTGAACTTGTTAATTTAGGACGCTACGAAGAGGCAGTTTCATCCTATGATCAGGCGATAAAATTTAAACCCGACCATGCTTATGCCTGGTATAATAAAGCTTGTTGCTATGGCTTACAGGGTAATGTAGAGCTTGCAGTGAAGGATTTACAGAAAGCCATTCAACTTGATAGTGAATGTATTGAGATGGCGAAAACAGACTCGGATTTTGATAACATTCGGTCAGACGAACGGTTTATAGCGTTAATTCAACAAAGTTCTGATCAAGAGAGCGGGTGTTAAAATCTGATGTATTATGTTAAACATAGTGATTCCCCAAAAGAAATGACTCTGTTGGAAACTATCATACAGGAACTTTCATCAGTGCCAGAACCATTGCTTATAGAAGTCTTGAACTTTATCCAATCTGCTAAAAATGACAGGCTTTTAGTCTCAGAATCATCCACACCCCGCATTCCGAACCTACATCAAGGAGAAATTGAGATCGGCGATGATTTTAATGATCCTTTACCTGATGAATTTTGGTTGGGTGAAGATTGATGAGAGTTTTGATTGATACTCATGTTTTTATTTGGTGGACAAGCAATGCTCAAAAGCTTTCTTTTCCCGTTTTAAATCTGATCAGCGATCCCAATACAGAAGTTATTTTAAGTATTGTTAGTATTTGGGAAATGCAAATTAAGTTATCTTTGGGTAAGTTACAGCTTAAAACAGCGTTACCTGAACTGGTAGAAGATGAGCTTAAGCGAAACCAAATTCACTTATTGTCTATTGATTTATCTCATATTTATGCCCTCAGTAATTTGCCCAATCATCATCGAGATCCTTTTGATCGCTTGTTAATAGCTCAAGCTCAA
Organism: Limnoraphis robusta CS-951; assembly: GCF_000972705.2. The sequence goes on from NZ_LATL02000090.1 coordinate 5,440, forward strand.
ATTGAGGAATTAGTAATTATCAGTATTGATGAAAAATTTGATAGTTATGAAATCGAGCGATTCTGGTAAAATAATAATAAAACAACCTACACAAACTGATAAACTCGCCCCACGTCAACACCCCCAACGTCATAACCCGGTACGCCCGTTACCCAAGTATTGCCGACTGCGGCGACGGACGCTCCAAAATTCAACCGTTGATCACCGTTGTCAGGTATGGTATTAATATAAGTATCGAGAAGTTCTCCGGTTCTCAACTGATGCCGGAACACCGCCCCAGACGCTAACGACCCATAACCGGGAGTTCCCGTGAATACGCTGGTATTGACGATATCAATGGCTTCCCCAAAACGGTCAAAAGGTCGGGGTTGAGGATAACTGTAGCTTTGCAACACACTTCCAGTTATTCCGTCAAACAGAAACGCCGCCCCGGTATCGGTTCCTCGCCTGTCATCTCCCGGCGCCCCAATTAACACGTCCCGGCCAATATTCGTCCAAGCTAAACCCCGCCCAAAATCATCAATTCCGGGGTTGGGGTTGCGAAAAATTTGCAATAACTCCCCGGTAATACTATCAAATAAATAAGCAACTCCGGGCTTTGTCGCCCCCACTCCTGTTAAACTTCCAGGGGCGCCAACTAAGACTTTATCCCCCACTGCGGCAACAGATGCCCCAAAATAGGAGTCGGCTGCGGGTTCGGGGTTATTGAAAGTTTGTAGCAATTGCCCGCTATTGCCATCAAACAGGTAGGCGGCACCGGAACGGGGGGCGAGGGTGTTGCTGGTGGGGGCGCCGACGATGATAGTATTGCCGATGCTATCGACTGCAAAGCCAAAGTTTTCAAAAGGTTCGGGGGTGGGGTCACTCAACAGTTGATAGGCGACTCCCGCCGAACTGCTAAATTGATAAACGGCGCCGGCTTGGGGGACAATGGTGCTATCTTGGGGGGCGCCAATGACCACATTTGCCCCAAAAGCGGTTAAACTTCTGCCGAGTTGGGCGTTTCCGGCGGTGGCGGGGAAGGGATGATTAAAAATTTGCAGGGGTTGTCCGGTGACTGCATCAAATAAATAAGCTGAACCTTGACTATTATTTTGTCCGGGGGCGCCAACTAATATATTGGTGGTTACTTGTTCGACCGCAAAACCAAAATTTGCGTTGGTTTCTGGGAGAGGATGGGGGATGGTTTGTTGGGGTTCAATTTTGGGTTCGTCATCCAATATTTCTAATGTGGCTTGGGCGGGAATGCCAATAGAAGCTGAACCTGTGGGGTTTTCTAAGCTGAGTTGAACTTCTCGAGGGTAGTCAACAATATTGTTATTGGTAATGTTTAAAGCGATGGTTTTTGCTGTGGCATCGCCGTTAGCAAAGTTAACCGAAATTGGGGCGGTATTCAGTTCTTCTGGGGTAATAATTCCAATAGGAGCGAGAGTTAAAACCACGCTGGCGGCGCCATCTTCCCCAACGCTACGAGTAATGGTTATGGGGTTAATAGGAGTGCCGTTTTCACTCACGGTAAATTGTGAGGAATTGAAGGAAATAAAACCGGGAATAAAAAAGTTTGAACGGGTGAGTCTGTCGGGTGAAACTCGTTGAACGACGGCTAAATATTCACCGTTTGCGGCTTGAATTAGGGTATTATTAGAATCACGAGGGTCTTCGGTAATATTAAGACTATCAAAAGGGAAATCTCCGACTAAAGCAATGGTATCAATACCGGGTTGAAAGTCAAATAAAAAGTTAGCGTCTGCGGGGGTATTTCCACCTGTTCCGGGTTCAATGAAAAAGATGTCGTTTCCTTCTCCCCCAATTAAAGTATCTCGTCCTTTATCCCCATAAAGTCGGTCATTTCCAGCTTCTCCTAAAACGCGGTCATCCCCTGTTCCTCCGAATATTAAATCGTTATTATCTCCCCCAACTAAAAAATCGCTATCTTGTTCACCGCGAATGACATCCTCTCCGGCTTCTCCATTAATTATGTCTGATCCAAAACCGCCTAAAATAATATCATTTCCTTGTCCGCCTAAGAGAACATCTCCATCATTTTCTCCTTGTATTAAATCATCACCGTTATCCCCGTTTAACGTATCAATTCCGGGTCCACCAAAGAATACATCGTTTCCTTGTCCGCCATTGGCTTCATCATTTCCCTGTCCGCCAAAAAGCGTGTCTTCGCCTAAATTTCCAAATAAAATATCATTATCTAATTCCCCAAAAATAGCATCATTTCCACCTTCTCCCAAGAGGCTATCGATACCTTGACCCCCCAAAAGGGTATCATTTCCATCCCCACCTCGGATCAGATCATTATCTAAATTTCCGCGAATTAATTCGGGGTCAGATGAACCTTGAACGGTATCATTTCCTCCCAGAAAAAAGACACCTTGAGTAAACACACCCAATTCCCCTGGAAAAAAGGTGGTATTTTCAGGAAAGTCTGTTCCAACTAAGCGTAATTCTCCGGTTTGGGGGTCAGTTTCGGGTCTTAATACCATTGGTTAAACGGGAAAGTTTTTGTTGCCAAAGCTGATCTATGGTAACAAACTTGTAGCCTTTTTCCAAGAGTTTTGGGATAATTGATTTGGCAGAAGCGGCGACATCCTGGCCGCCATCGTTGCCATCGTGTAAGACAATAATTGACCCGTTTGTTGTTTGTTGAATAACACGATTGGTGACAATATTAACCCCTGGACGTACCCAATCTTCAGGAACGACTGTCCACATCACGGGACGATATCCCCATTGTTTTAATAGGGTTAAGATTTTCGGGGTAAAAACACCATTGGGGGGACGAACATCGAGTAAAGAATTAGGATTAAGATCACTAATATTGATAATTTCTTGTTTGGTGTTTTCAAGATCTTTTTGGAGTTGTTCATCGGTCATTTGATGAAACATTTGATGATAATATCCATGTAAACAAATCCAATGACCTTGTTGAATGACGGCTTGGGCAATTTTAGGATAGTTTTTCACCCAACAGCCTAACCAAAAAAAACTGGCTTTAATTTGATATTCGTCTAAGACGTTTAACAGGTCTAAAGTATAGACTGGATGCGGCCCATCGTCAAAGGTTAGGGCAATTTCAGCTTGGTTGATATCTCCTCGCCACAGACAATGAGGAAAGGCTGTTTTTAAAATGGGATGTAAAACGGGAAAGAAGGGTGCGAATTCCATTTTTATTGAACGTTAATTAACGGTTTATTTTTGAAGTCTGTGGATTGATTATAACATTTTTGCAAAGGATTAAAGCTTTTTGGTATAATTTAAAAAAGATAAAATATCCAGGAGTTCATATCACTTTGTCTGAATTAAGTTCTATGAAAGTTGTTGTTATTGGCGGTGGGGCTGCGGGTTTTTTTGGGGCGATTGCTTGTGCAAATACTCATCCCCATACTAAGGTTATTTTACTGGAAGCCGGACAGCAACCTTTAGCCAAAGTTCGTATCTCTGGCGGGGGACGGTGTAACGTGACTCATGCTTGTTTTGATCCTGCCCAATTTGTACAGAATTATCCCAGAGGGGCGAAGGCGTTGCGAGGGGCTTTTAGTCGGTTTCAAGCCAAAGATACGGTTGAATGGTTTACTCAAAAAGGAGTGGAATTAAAAACAGAAGAAGATGGGCGAATGTTCCCGATAACAGATGATTCAGAAACGATTGTTAACTGTTTAATTCAATCTGCAAAACAAGCGGGGATTCAGATTAAAACTCAGGCGAGGGTGACTGAAATTCACGTGAATCAAAAAAATCACGATTTATCCATAAACCCGGTTTCTGAAGGAAACTTAAAAACTTTCATCCCACATCATCAACAAGAAACCGGGTTTTTTAACAGAGAAAATTACTTTAAAATTATATTAAACTCAGGAGAAATATTAACGGCTGATCGCCTATTATTGGCGACAGGAAGTAACCCTTCTGGTTATCGTTGGGCGCAACAATTGGGTCATCAAATTATCCCTCCGGTTCCTTCTCTGTTTACGTTTAATATTACTGATGAAAGATTGAAAGATTTAGCGGGAGTTTCGGTTAATTCTGCTAAAATAAAGTTACCAGAAGCGAAACTCGAACAAACAGGGCCATTACTGATTACCCATTGGGGGTTAAGTGGGCCTGCGGTGTTGAAATTATCGGCTTGGGGGGCGAGATTTTTACAAGATTGTCGCTATAAAACATCATTAATTGTTAATTGGCTACCTCTATCTAATCCTGAAGCCTTGCGAGAGGAATTGTTAGCAGTAAAATCTCAATTATCTCAACGGGTTGTTTCTTCGAGTTGTCCGGTATTAATTCCGCGTAGACTGTGGAAACAGTTAACTTTAGCGGTGGGAATTGATGAACAAAAACGCTGGGGTGAAGTTTCTAATAAAGTGATTAATCAACTCATTCAAGAATTAACTCAGGGAAAATTTCAAATCAACGGAAAAGGGGTTTTCAAGGAAGAATTTGTCACCTGTGGCGGTGTGAGTTTGAAAGAAGTTGATTTTAAAACAATGGAAAGCCGTTGTTGTCCGAATTTGTATTTTGCAGGTGAAATATTAGATATTGATGGCGTGACGGGGGGGTTTAATTTTCAAAGCGCTTGGACTACGGGTTGGTTAGCGGGTCAAGCGATGGGAAAATTTTAGATAAGTAGGTAAACCTCAAAAACCCGGTTTCTTAAAAGTTACCGGGTTTTTAAAAGTTTATAAGGTCTGAAGTTGAGGAATATCGAGATAATTGACTCCTTCTAGTTTACCGGAAATACAGGTTAACGGTTTATCGACTTCGCCCAAATGATTAACGACTAAAACCGCATCTGAAAAGTCTTGATTTAGGGTATAATTATTAACAGTAACAATCGTTTTTAAACCCGCTTTTGTTGCTGCTTGTAAACCCTGATAAGAGTCTTCAAATACTAAACAATTTTCAGGAGGAAGGTCTAATTTTTGCAAAACATAGTTATAGATATCGGGGGCGGGTTTTTTGGCGGGAACAATATCTCCGGCGCCGATAACTTCAAACCAGTCAGGGTTAAGAGTTTTTTCGAGTAACGCCATCACGTTGGGTAAGGCGCTAGTTGTCGCAATGGCTAACCGTAACCCGGCGGTTTTTGCAGCTTCAATTAACCGTTTAACACCCGGACGTAAAGGAATGATACCGGATGCGAGTAAGTCGTGGTAATATTGATTTTTTAGGTGGTGTAAAGTGGTGATGAATTCGTCTATGTTTCTATCGGGTTTAAATTCAGGTTTGTATTGGTCTAAATAAAACCGAATGCGTTCTTTTCCACCTGGAACTTCTAACAATTCTCCATACAACTCAACTGACCAATTCCAAATCAGTCCTGTTTTAGCAAAAGCTTGATTAAACGCAATTCGATGTCCGTCTCGTTCTGTTTCTGCTAAGGTGCCATCTACATCAAAAATTAATGCTTTTAATGCCATTTTAGTTGAAAAAATAACCGTTTAAATTTGAGGTTTAACGTCTTGATTGGGGATTTCGGGAGAGGGGAAACTTTGTTGGAGTTTGTAGCCTTGTTGTTCTATTGTTTCAACAAAATTTTTCGGGTCTGTTTCCGAGGAAGATTGAGGAAATTCTGCTGGAGGATTTTCTTTGGCTTGTTGACGCATTTTTTTTAGTTTAGCTTGTCGTCCCATGACGGGTTTCTCCAAATTAGTGATTAATTTTTTGACTGTCCATGATGCGATTTAAAACCTGTAAGATTAAAATCGCCACACTAATACTTGCCGCTAATCCTAACCAATAATTATACACAACGTCTGGGCTTTGATCAAGTACCCATCCCCCTAAAGGCGGCCCAATTAAATAACCAATTGCCCAACATTGGGCGTTAATGGCTAAGTAAATTCCTCGTAAAGATTCCGGGGCTAAATCGGCAACGAGGGCGGAAGCAGAAGGGGTATAACTCACTGTTGCTATGGCTAATAGACTTAAGGCTAAAATGGCAAACAGCAGGTTATTTTCTGCAACAATTCCGGTTAAACCAATCAGAATAAATCCGATTCCCCACAAACTTGCGGAAATCATTAAAGCTTGCGGACGAGTCCAACGACTGAGAAAATGAGCAATGGGTAATTGAGTGAGTACACATAAGGTTATATACCCGGCAAATAGATAACTAATTTTACCGGGAGAAAAACCGTTATTCACAAATTGATTAAAGTAGAGAGGTATTGTACTATGAATCTGAGAGATATAAACAGTAAACATGATATTAATCAAAACAAACACCAACAAAGGTCGGTCACTCAGGGCGAGTAACCATTTTTGAGTGAGATTTTGTTCTTTTGAGTCTGTTGATGGGGGAGTATAGGTTTCTTGGATGGTTGCAAAAATAACGCCAAAAAACACTAAAAACGATAACGCATCAACAATAAATAGAGTCCGATAAGCCCCTGTTGTCGAAATCACAATTCCGCCTAAAATAATCCCTAATTGTAAACCAATATTATCAGCAAGACGAGTTAAAGCAAAGGCTTGATTGCGGTTATCTCCTGTACTCAAATCAGCGACAACGGCTTCTGTTGCTGGCCAATACAATCCAATGCCTAATCCTAAAAATAAATTCCCTAAAACAACCGTTTTAAAATCGCTTGCACTTGCTAGAATAAAAGAAGATATCGCAGAAATTAAAGCCGAGAGTAATAACGTGCGACGCCGACCCCAAACTGGAGAATCAGAGAAAGAACCGCCCAGAATTCGCCCCAAAATACCTGAAATTTGAGCGCTTCCCAAACCAATTCCGACTGCTGTTGCCGATAAACCAACTTGGTTGACAAAAAAAATCGGTGCATAGAATAATGTAAAACCTGTACCCGTTTGAGAAAGTAACCGACCAAAAGCTAGAACCCAGATTTGGGGATTAAGTGAGGGTAGCCAAGTTAATATTCGATTAAGGCATCCCATCGTTAAAAATCCCTATCTAAAAAAGTTATTGTCATTTATTTTAACATTTTTTTGCTCAAGGAGACTGAAGGATGATTGGCTATTTAAAAGGAACAGTTGCAGCAATTCACAAAAATACGAACAATCGAGTCATCCTTTTGATAGAAACGAATAATATTGGCTATGAAGTGCAGATTGTTCCTCGAATGATTACCCAGCTACCTGCGATTGGTGAGTCAATTCAAGTCTTTACCCATCTACAAACCCGCGAAGATCAAATGGTGCTTTATGGCTTTTCAGCTATTGCTGAACGGGATTTATTTCGTCAGTTAATTAGTGTAAGTGGGATTGGAACTCAGTTAGCAATTGCTTTATTAAATACGTTGGAATTACAAGAGTTAGTACAAGCTATTGTTGGTGAAAATACAAAAGTTTTAGCAAAAACGCCAGGAGTTGGAAGTAAAACGGCTCAACGCATTGCATTAGAATTAAAAACAAAACTTGCTCAATGGCGGCAAGAAGCAGGACTCACAGCGATTGTTTCTTCTGGCTTAAGCGTCGAAATTCAAGAAGAAATTGAGATGACACTTTTAGCTTTAGGCTATACGGGTTCAGAAGTGATGCAAGCGTTACAAGCTTTGAGTCAAGAACAAAAGCTGTCCTCGCAAATCTCAACAGAAGAATGGATCAAAAAAGCAATTGCTTGGATGGCTCAAGAGTTAGGATAAATACAGATGAAGCTATCAAATAAACAAGCGATTTAGATCCGCATCTGAAAACCCTTCTAAGAGGATCTGGCATCCGGTTCTGTGCAGCACGTATATCCTATGTAAATCAAGGGTTTTGGCGATATTCATTAACAGCATTTTCACACAAGCTTTACACAAGCTTTATAATTTTATCCAACCTTTTTACACAACCTTTACAGAGTAATCTATCTAAGGACTGATTTTTTTCACAATTCTGTTTAAGATGATAGGGAGGAAACAACAAGACGAAAAATCGTTGTCTAAGGAACTATGAGTAATAACGGTCAAGAGCCTAAGCTAACGATATCAATCATTATCCCGGTCTATAACGGTGGAGAAAAGTTTCAGCGATGTCTTGAGAGTTTGACAAAAACTTCTCTAAACCCCAACGAAGTCATTGTTGTCGCAGACGGAGATACCGATGGTTCTCACGCTTTAGCTGAGAAGTTCGGTGCAAAAGTCTTTCGGCTACCCAAAGCCGGAGGCCCCGCTAGAGCGCGTAATTTGGGGGCTAAAGCAGCAACAGGTGATATTGTTTTCTTTGTGGATGCAGATGTCGAAATCTACCCAGACACAATTGAGAAAGTGGTCAAAACTTTCACGAACGAACCGAATTTATCGGCTCTAATTGGTTCCTACGATGATGCGCCGGGAGCGGATAATTTCCTCTCTCAATACAGAAATTTATTTCATCATTATACTCACCAAACAGGTAACGAAGAAGCATCTACATTTTGGGGAGCTTGCGGCGCTATTCGTCGAGAGATCTTCCTAGAAGTTGGCGGTTTTGATGAAAAATATCGTCTTCCCTGTATTGAAGATATTGAACTCGGCTACCGCCTGAAAAAAGCAGGTTATCAAATTGGGTTGCGGAAAAATATCTTTGTTAAGCATCTCAAGGAATGGCGGCCTGTTTCCATGTTGAAAGCTGACTTTTTTTATCGAGCTTTGCCTTGGACTGCTTTAATTTTACGCGATCGCAAATTGAATAATGACTTAAATCTGCAATACTCTAGTCGCCTGAGTGTTGTCTTAGTTTATGCGAAAATCGGCGCATTATTAGCAGTGCCTTGGTTATCTCAAACCTCGATTATTGTCTGTTTATTTGCGATCGCTTTTCTGGTTTTGAATGCACCCGTTTACCAGTTTTTTCACAACAAACGAGGCTTTATTTTTGCCCTCAAAACAGTACCGTGGCACTGGTTTTACTATTTCTACAGTGGGCTAGCATTTGCGATTGGTTTAGTTCGTCATTGGTTTGAAGAAAATTGGACTTATCGCAAAGCTTGAAGTCGTGATATCTCACGATTTTTTTGTGATCAACTCAACTTGTAGAACTTGATCAAGACGACCTCACTACATTGAAGCGTAGATTATTACCCGTCTTGAGTTGAATCTAAATATTCGTTTGACCGGGGTGAATTTACCAGTGGTTAAGCTTACTACTGGTTTAAAGGGTGAGCGAATCATTATTTTTGAAGTTTTTTGTCTCAACTTTTCTGGAGTTTGCGAAATTCTGTTTTGAGCATCCTATATAATCACAGAGTTATTCTGAAACTCCAGAGAATATCTGGGTCTGAAATCAGGAACTCTACAGGCTTTAGATAGTGCTAAAGTGAGTGAAAATTCCATATTTTGGACAGAGGCATATTCCATATTTCACGTTCTACCAATATCTTCCAAAGGTCATCAAATGCTACATCATCACCCCGTCGTTATCATCGGAGCTGGCCCTGCTGGACTTACTGCGGCTTATGAACTCACTAAGCGCGGAGTACATCCTCACGTCTTAGAAGCCGCGAGTCAAGTGGGAGGGATTTCTAGAACAGAAGTATATAAAGGATATCGCTTTGATATTGGCGGTCATCGCTTTTTTACCAAAGTAGATATTGTCAATCAATTATGGCAGGAAGTTCTCGGAAAAGAATTCATCCAAGTTCCTCGACTGTCTCGTATTTATTACCAGAACAAATTTTATGACTATCCACTGTCTATCTATAACACCCTCTTTAACCTGGGTATTATCGAAAGCTTGTTGATTTTATTAAGCTATTTCAAAGCCAGAGTCAAAGGAAAATTACAACCCGATGTAGAACCAGAAACCTTTGAAGAATGGGTCACAGATAGCTTTGGAAGTCGGCTTTATCGCACCTTTTTCAAAACCTACACCGAAAAAGTTTGGGGAATTCCCTGCAATAAAATCGAAGCAGAATGGGCAGCTCAAAGAATCAAAGGTTTATCCTTAAAAAAAGCTGTTCTCAATGCTTTATTTGGCAGCAACGACACGAAAACCTTAATCAAAAAATTTGATTACCCCATCTATGGGCCGGGCATGATGTGGGAACGTTTCCAACAAAAAGTTGATGAAAATGGGGGTCAAGTTTCCCTCAATACTCGGGTTGTGAGTATCAAGCGAGAAGGTCATCATATTACCGAAGTGATCGCATATAAAGAGGGTCAAGAGATTAGCCTAAAAGCGGATAAATTTATCTCCAGTATGCCTGTCACCGCGCTGGTAAACCGACTTGATCCTTTACCTCCCGATGAAGTTTTACAGGCGGCAAAATCTCTGTCTTATCGAGACTTTTTGATTGTTGCTTTGATTATCGATGAAGCTGATCTCTTTCCAGATAACTGGATTTATATTCACAGTCCAGAAGTGAAAGTCGGCCGGATTCAAAACTTCAAAAACTGGAGTCCGGCGATGGTTCCTGACCAAACAAAAACCTGCTTAGGTTTGGAATATTTCTGCACAGAAGGCGATGAAATCTGGAACTTATCAGACACCGAACTGTTGGATTTAGCTACCCGTGAAATCGAAGAATTAGGTTTAGCAAAAGCGAGTAAAGTTGAAGATGGAACGATATTGCGTCAACCGAAAGCTTATCCGGTTTATGACCGAGATTATCGCCGACATCTACAAGTCATTCAAGATTATTTATCACAGTTTGACAACTTACAAACCATTGGTCGTAACGGAATGCACCGTTATAATAACCAAGATCATTCAATGTTAACCGGAGTATTAGCGGCTCAAAATGTACTCGGCGACCATCATGATCTCTGGAATGTAAATACTGAACGTTCCTATCACGAAGAATTTACAAAAGAAGAGTGGAAAGGTCGTGAAAAACCTCAGTTAGTTATGAAGTAAGAAAAAGGGGTTGATAGGGGCTAAAAAATATTTACCCTGTCAACTTTTTATCGTTTTACTTTCTTCAGTGAAGATATTAACTAAAATGCTCAGAAAATGGAACACTCATCTCGACATTTTGTGTCTGTCATTGTTCCTGTTTATAATGATGTGGAACGTTTAAAACACTGCTTAGAAGCTCTCGATAATCAGACCTATCCTCCGAGTGATTATGAAGTCATTGTGGTAGATAATGGTTCAGATTCGGCTGAAAAAATTGACTCTGTTGTAACTTTATTTCGTCAAGCGTTCTATCTCTATGAAAGCACTCCAGGTTCCTACGCTGCTCGCAATCGCGGGATATCTGTTGCAAAAGGGGAAATTATTGCTTTTACAGATGCGGATTGTATTCCTGCTTTGGATTGGCTTGAACAGGGTGTAACGCATTTACAAAACGCTCCTAATTGTGGATTAGTTGCGGGAAAAATTGAGCTTTTCTTTAAAAATACCCAGAAAATTACACCTGTAGAACTCTATGAAAGTATCACAGCTTTTCCTCAAAAAGAACTTCTAGAAAAGCATCGATACGGAGCGGGAGCTAATTTATTGACTTGGAAACAAGTTATCGAAAAAGTTGGCGTTTTTGATGCAACTCTAAAGTCAAGTGGAGATGTCGAATGGTGTAGGCGAATTTTTGATTCTGGTTATCAGCAGATTTATAGCGAGGAGACTTGTGTTCAACATCCAGCTCGAACATCTTGGCTAGAACTGTACAAAAGAACGATTCGCCTAGTTGGAGGAATCTATGATTTACAGCATAAGAAAAACTCTAGAAACTTACCTCAAGATTTTGTTTTCATTTCTCTATTGCTGAAAAACTTAATTCCTCCGTTAAACTTTGTAGTCAATACCTTTCTAGATAAACGATTAAAAAACGTTCAACAGAAAGTTCAAGTTTCTGTCGTGATGTTTGTCGTTCGATATGTCAGCGCTTTAGAAATCATTAAACTGAGGTTTGGTGGAGTATCAGCACGAGAATAACAAGAGATTAGAACCATGAAAATTGCATTTATTGTCGGCCATTTTCCACAATTGTCGGAAACTTTTATTCTCAACCAAATTACAGGTTTAATCGAGCGAGGTCATCAAGTTGATATTTATGCGAGTTCTGCCGGTGATACCACTAAAACTCATCCCGCAATCGCTAAATACAACCTTCTAGAACACACTTATTATTTTCCTCAAATCCCCGAAAATATTGTCTTGAGAATTTGGAAAGGCTTGGGATTACTACTCACTCAAGGTCATCAAGATCCTTGGCGTTTTCTTGATGCTTTAAATGTTTTTAAATATGGTCAGCAAGCTCTTTCTCTGTGGTTGCTTTACACAATAATTCCCAAATTTAATTGTCATTACGACATCATTCACTGTCAATTTGGTACCCAAAGTTATCGAGGAATGTCATTTCGGACAATCAATGATCCAAAGGCAAAACTCATTACTACATTTCGAGGAGATGATATTAGTCGGTTTGTGAAAGAAAGAGGCAAGAAAGTTTATCAAAAACTATTTCATACTGGTAACTGCTTTTTAGCCAATTGCGAATTTTTCAAGCGTCGAGTTGTAGAGCTAGGGTGTGATGAAAGTCAGGTGTTTGTTCATCGTTCTGGACTAGATTCTAGTCGATTTACGTTTACTCCCCGTTACTTCCCTAATGATGAAAAAATCCGCATTGTGACAACAGGGCGGCTCGTTGAAAAAAAGGGAATTGAATACAGTATTCGAGCTGTAGCCCAGCAAGCTCTAGTTTACTCTAACATAGAGTATAATATCATTGGTGACGGCCCTTTGAAAGACAGGTTACAAACATTAATTAACAACTTAAATGCTCATAAATTTATCCATTTATTAGGTTGGAAAGATGAAAATGAAATTATTGAAATACTCAATCAATCTCAGATTTTTCTGGCTCCAAGTGTCACAGCAAAAGATGGTAATCAAGATGCTCCCATCAATGTCTTAAAAGAAGCGATGGCGATGGGTTTACCAGTGATAAGTACCTATCATGGTGGAATTCCAGAATTAGTAGAAGATGGAGTTTCCGGTTTCTTAGTTCCTGAACGAGATGCAGAAACTTTAGCCGAAAAACTTGGTATTCTCATCAAAAATCCGCAGTTGTGGTTAGAAATGGGAAAAGCTGGACGAACCTATGTTGAAGAACACTATGATCTGAATAAACTGAACGATATTTTGGTCGAAATCTACCAACAAACGTTAACATCAAGTTTGCCCAAACAGAACTTAAATGTTCAGATGGCAAAGTCAGTCAAGAAAGTTACTCAATCATTTCTTTAGGAGGTTATTAACATGGAAAGATTAGCGACAATGACAGAACCGCAAGTTACGATTATTGTTGTGCCTCGTGAACGATTTAGCTGTACTCGCGAGTCTTTAGAAAGCATTTACGAACACACAAAAATTCCGTTTAAATTGGTTTATGTAGACGGGAATTCTCCCAAACACATTCAAACTTACTTGAAAGAACAAGCTGAAGCAAAAAGCTTCCAGCTTCTGCGAACAGATTACTATTTGTCTCCGAACCAAGCCAGAAATATTGGTCTAGCTCAGGTCAACACAAAATACTTGGTTTTTATTGATAATGATGTTGTCGTCACAGCCGGTTGGTTAACTCAATTAATGCAGTGTGCAGAAGAAACAGATGCTACAGTTGTTGGGCCTCTCATGTGCCAAGAAAGACCTTTACATGAAATCGTTCATTGTGCGGGTGGAGAGTCTCATATTTGGGTCGATAAAACAGGTCGGCGGCGGTTTCGAGAAAAAATGTGTTTGCAGGGTAAACGAGTAACTGAAGTTCGCGATCGCCTACAACGTCAAGAAACAGAATTAGCTGAGTTTCATTGTGTTTTAGTCCGTCACTTCATCTTTGCTGAAATTGGCTTTCTCGATGAAGCAATACTCAATACCAAAGAACATTTAGACTTTTGTATGTTAGTTCGTCAAGCCGGAGGAAAAGTCTATTTTGAACCCAATTGTATTGTTACTTATGTACCTGGCCCTCCTCTAGAATTTACTGATTTGCATTACTATATGCTGCGCTGGAGTGATGCGTGGCAGTTAGCAAGTCTGCACCGTTTACGAGATAAGTGGAACCTCGCTGAAGATGAATACTTTAAAACTAAATATAAAAAGGTAGGATGGCGACGATACGGCACAATTATTGTCCCTTTAGTTCTTCGTATCACATGGGGTATGGGCAGTGATTTATTAGCCAGAATTATCGGCAAAATCGACCATGTATTGATTAATCCTTTCTTGACGACTAGCCATGCTCATCGCCAACGTAAACTTCATCATTCGATGTCAATTAATAATTAAACTAAACAATGTATGATCTGCATGAACAGCCCTAAAACTAAGATATGAGCATTAAACAGAAGGCAATTCAAGGTGTCATTTGGTCTGTAATTCAAAACTGGGGAAGTCAGGCTGGTTCACTGATTGTGTTCTTAATTCTGGCTCGCTTACTTACTCCTCAAGCCTTCGGTTTAATTGGTCTAGCTAATGTTTTTTTAGCTTTTATGCAGATCTTTCTAGAGCAAGGATTTTCCCAAGCCTTAATTCAACGCCAGGAAATTGATCCAGAAGAACTAGATACAGCTTTTTGGACTCATGTATTGAGTGGGTTGTTGCTGACTATTATCAGTTTTTTCCTGGCTGGATTTGTTTCTAATATCTTCGAGCAACCCAAGCTAATACCCATTTTACAATGCTTTTCATTTTTGTTCTTTATTAATTCTCTAAGTCATGTTCATAAAGCCATTTTGAGCCGGGAGTTTGCCTTTAAAATCATGGCAGTTCGGACGATTATCGGGATTATAATTGGCGGAACTGTGGGAATTGTCATGGCTTTATCTGGGTTTGGGGTTTGGAGTCTAGTCAGTCAACAATTTATTTATGAAGCTGTAGAAGTCTTTATCATTTGGGGTGCAATTGATTGGCGACCCAAATTCAGATTTTCTTTTCAACATTTGCGAAATTTGTTAAACTTTGGCTCTAGTATCCTCGCCTTAAAATTTCTGAACTTCTGTAATAAGCGAACAGATAATTTGCTCATCGGTTACTTTTTAGGAGAAGTTGCTCTAGGATATTATATGATTGCTTACCGTGTTTTAGAAGTGATGACTCAACTCTTAGTTAGTACAACAAAACAGGTAGCCTTACCAACTTTCTCTCGATTACAAACAGAGCCAGAGCGCTTTCGACAAGCTTTTTATCAAGTTACTTTATTTACCAGTTTAATTGCTTTTCCAACCTTTTTTGGCATGATTACTTTGACTAAAGAACTGGTCATATCATTATTTGGAGAACGATGGCTACCTTCAGTTCCAGTGATGCAAGTTCTAGCTTTTGCTGGCATTTTGAATGCAATTTCTTTCTTTAATGGTTCCGTATTCATAGCAATTGGGAAACCCTCTTGGAAACTTTGGCTAAGTTTACTAAATGCTGTGCTAAATCTAATTGCTTGTCTGGTTGCCGTACAATGGGGAATTGTTGGGGTTGCTTTGGCTTATGTTATCAGTAGTTATATAGCTTTTCCAGTTAGTCAATGGGCAATTAGTAAGTTAATTCATGTTCCCTTGCTTACCTATTTACAGCAATTTAGGAGTCCGCTCATTGGTTCAGTAGTCATGGTTTCCGGGATTTTAATTGCTAAACACTTTATGGTTGATTTAATTAATGAAAAAGTATTAATATTAGTCGGTACAGCCATAGGCACAATAATTTATGGATTGACAATCCGCCTGGTAGATCCTAAGTTATTTAAAGACCTATTAGAACTTTTGAAAATGATTAGATCTCCATCAAAAATCAAAATGAGTAATTAAGCCACTCTAATCAAAGAACTTAAATAAAGCTCAAAAGTAAATCCTAAAAACTACAAATTTCAAAATCCATGTCACCGTTCAACTTGTCTAAAATTAATCACTTAGATCTCGTCAAAAAATATGCTTTAGTTGAAAACAGTATAATACTGGCGTTTATTATTTTCGGCTTTGTGGGTATTCTTCATCACGAAATTTGGCGAGATGAGTTTCAGGCTTGGTTACTGGCTCGAGATAGTGCATCCTTGATAGAACTTTTTCACAATATACAACATGAAGGACATCCGGGTTTATGGCATCTTTGTCTGTATGGGTTAAGCCGAATCACTCATAACCCTTTGATTATGCAGGTTTTTCATTTATTTATATCAGTTATTATTGTCACTCTCATTGTAAAATTTTCTCCCTTTTCTCCTTTACAGAAATTTTTACTCAGTTTTGGATATTACTTTTTTTATGAATATACAATCATCAGTAGAAATTACAATTTAGGAGTCTTATTTATTTTCCTGTTTTGTATCATTTATTCAAGAGTAAAAGTTAGACCCATATTACTGGCAACTCTCTTAGCATTGATGGCTAATGTCAACGTTTTTACTTTTATTCTCAGTTTTGCACTCTCATTAACTTTAGTTGATCATATTTATTCGCAATTCAAAGCGAATACACTTAACCAACAAAAAATAGTCATTAGCTTACTGATTTTAATTTCAGGTTGGGCTATTTCCTTATTTCAAATCATTCGTCCTTTAATTTCACAAGAAAAAGTCATTCGCCCTATACAATCTTCTGCTGAACAAGTTCAGTCTAACCCGGGTTTATTGCAAGAAATTCAACGTTTAGGTATTGCATTCATAGATATCTGGCGAAGTTATGTTCCCATTCCATTTCACCTCAATAATAATTTTTGGAACACTAACATCCTGATTCATAATAATCTTTTTCCCTCAGTGGTTGGTGTTTCCTTGGGTGTAGTTATTGCGGGTTTAGCTGCAATCTTTCTGTTGCTAATTGTTATAAAAATATTCTCTCACCAGCGATTCATCCTAACAATCTATCTTTTTGGAACGGGCAGTATTATTGCTTTTAACTACCTAATTTTTCAAGGAGTTATGCGGCATAGAGGTCATCTTTTTATCTTGTTAATTGCTTGCCTATGGCTGATTGAAAAAGAGTTTTTACAGAAGCAAAATTTTATTTCAGAACAGAAACCTGCAAGTCAATTCAGAAATCAATTTTTAACGGTGATTCTTTTGCTTCATTTAGTTGCAGGCTTGCACGCCTACAGTGTGGATCTATTTTATCCTTTTTCTATGGGAAAAGAAACAGCTCAATTTATCAAAGAGAATAATTTGGAACAGTTAACAATTGTGGGTCAAAGATACAGACAAGCATCAGTTTTATCTGGCTATCTCGACAAGCAGATTTATTATCCAGATCTGGGTGAATTTGGCAGCTTTTGGACTGTTAAAACCCCGATGAAAGACATACAAACAATTACCGGACTCATTCGTGAAAACTCCAATGATACTTTACTGGTTCTCACTTATCCACTCCAGTCAGATTCTACTTTTCCTCCTGACATTAAAATTACTGAGCTAAAACGTTTTGTGAAGCCAACCATCGAAAATTTTGAAAGATCATTTTACGTTTATACTGCTAGATAAAATCGTCAAAGTTAACTCAAGCAAAAGATACCCCTAGCTTAAACCTCATCTCAAAATCATCAGGTAAAAACTATGAATAAACCCTTTTTATCGATTATTATTCCAACTTATAACCGTCCTGAACGACTCACAAATTGTCTTCAGTCTATTACTCAACTTGACTATCCTCGCGATCGCTTTGAAGTAATTGTCGTTGATGATGGAAGTTTCATGTCTCTTGAACCTATCGTGACACCTTTTCGCCAACAAATTGAGATTACTTTCATCACTCAACAAAATGCAGGCCCAGCTTCTGCACGCAATACTGGGGCGGCTAAAGCGAAGGGTAAATTTATTGTTTTTACGGATGATGACTGTCAACCGACACCCAACTGGTTAAAAAGTTTAGAGACTCAGTTTACCATGACACCTGATGCCCTATTGGGAGGTAAAACCCTCAATGCTTTACCCGAAAATCTCTATTCAACAGCCAGTCAACTCTTGATTGATTATTTATACGAATATTATAATACAAACCCTAAACAAGCCAGCTTTTTTGCTTCTAATAACTTCGCTCTCTCTACAGAAAATTTTCATCAAATCGGTCGGTTTGACACGACTTTTCCCCTAGCAGCCGGAGAAGATCGAGAATTTTGCGATCGCTGGTTATATCACAACTACCCAATGATTGCCGTCCCCGATGCTCAAATTTATCATGCTCACAAATTAACATTACGCAGCTTTTGGCGACAACATTTTAACTATGGTCGGGGAGCTTTTCACTTTCATCAATTACGCGCCAAAAGAGGAATCGGAAAAATTCAGGTTGAGCCATTATCATTTTATTTTAAACTGCTGAGTTATCCCTTTTCTCAACCCGATTCTCATCACCCTAAATTTCTACTCTCTGCCTTATTTTTTATCTCTCAATTTGCTAATGTGCTTGGTTTTTTCAGGGAGCGGATGAATCATCAATTTAAAGTTCATCAGTCCCGACTTCAAGTTGAAAATAATTGAGAGCCAACTAACGATAAAAACACAAAGATTTACTCTTTGTGTCTCTATGTCGAGCGTGGTTGTTCTTTTTTTAAAGGCAGAACGAGGGTTTTTATAAATTCGTAATCCCATCAGGAAACCTAACCACAGTTGATGATTATTTGGTTTTTTGACGACGACGAGAAGCAAGGAATGAACCTGCAACCAAACCTAAACCGATAACAGCAGTGGGTTCAGGAACAGAAGCGGGAGTGGGGTCAGTAGTTCCTAAGATTTTCCAGTCTGGGCCATTGTAGAGTCCCCCTTGGCTGATCATCCGATATCCGAAAATAGACTCTTTGGAATCTAAGCCAAAATCTAACAAACTTAAACCGATAGAAGCAACGGCTTGAGCGCCACCAATTTCTTTTGTATCAATGCTGTATCCGGCATCAAACCAGTTATTAGACCTCGGTAAATTGACCAAATTACCGATCAGATTACCTTTGAAGTCGATCGCTTGAATATCGAGTTGACTGTTCTTACCCCGTTCAAAAACCAAGATATTGTCAACCGCTTTGTCAAACATCACGTCAATCGCAAAGTTACCGCTATCTTCAGTATCAATAATACTGTTGAGGTTCAGATTTCCCAGAGCTTGAACGGCTCCTGCTTCTGTGAGTAGTTCTTGGCTGAGGCCTACAGTAGCTTTGTCTCCCATATCCGCACTCGCAGCACCGCTATTACCGCCTGCCCACACGTCATTGGTGACGATTGTGGCTCCTTGAATCACTGAGAACTCAGAGATAGTTTGTCCGCCAAACTCTACAGAGTCTAGCCAGATATTTCCTTTCCACTTATCACCACCTGTTAAGTCTGCGGTGTAGTTTGTTGTGAAGCTAAAGCCAACAGCTTGAGCAGAAGATGCAAAGACTCCAGTTAAAGCCAGAGCGGTGGCAAAGCTAGCAAAAAGTTTGGTTTTCATGGTGATTGCTTCCTTTTAAGATGTTGTTTACTGGATGAATCCTGAAGCTATCAAGCTATTCAGGCGTTTTGCTTTTTTTGTTTCTGTTAACTCTTATCGTAGTTTCTTATTTTTTATTTGTCTAGGCTTTAAACGATATTTTACAAAAGATTTATGAAAGAATGCTAATCATTAAAGTATTACTTTTATCCGTATTTTTGAGTAAAAAAACACCTAAAGTTCAATCAAATTTGAACGCTCCCAATTTCTAGATCGAGTGAAATTACGGACAAACCTTAAAATCCTAATTTTTCCTTCAGTGAAAATACTTAGATGAGTCAACGTTTCGGATACATACAGGCGAAAGAAATCTGCAAACCCGGTAACAACAGATATAACCCAGCCTCAGTAAAATCCCTGATTGTAAGCTTACCCCGGTCTAAAGACACGGGGCATTCGCACTAACCGGTGTATACTGTCGAGTAGAGAACAAGACAGAGGGTTGCGCGTTACGGGAAGGCTTACAGACTCCCCCAAAATTGAAATCATCTTCGCACCATTGAGATCAGCATCTCCCTTCCATCCGCAATTACCGCACTCAAAAGTCTTACCATTACGGTAGGACTTTCCTTGTTCTGGATGAATGTGCAAGCACCTGTGGCAGACCTGGCTGGTGTATCGAGGAGAAACAGCTACAACTTCAATCCCTTCTTTAATTCCTTTGTACTCTAGGAATTGTCGAAGTTGATAAAATGCCCAACTGTTAGAACGTCTGCGTTCAATCTTGTTTCTGGGCTGAGTATTGGTTCTGTCTCTAATTCCCGTCAGATCTTCTACAGCCACACTAGCTTCAGTCTCTATAGCGCGAGAAATGATTTGTTTACTGATGTTGTGGTTTACCCAGGTAAGATAATCGCTTCTCTCTACCGGATAGCCGTTTCAGGAGTCGTTTTGCTCCTTTTGTGCCTTTCTTTTGAACAGAAGCCCTAATCCTAGAAAACCTATCCCTAACCTTTGTAATGTTTTCGCCGCTCCAATTAATTCCTTCTGATGTAACAGCAAGATCACGACGACCTAAATCTACACCGATAACATTGTCTGTACTTTTAGGAGTTGGAGTTGTGTTTTTTATCTGAATATGGATGTATAGTTGACCGTCTCTATGCTTGGACAAGTTGGCTGATGTTGGCGTTTTTCCTTTCAGCTTCCCTATCTGGTAATTTCCTAAAATCAATTGAACTCGCTCTCGTCCTTCTACCGTAGACAGACTAACGGTTTGATCTTTTTCTCTGTAAGAAAAAATCCTCGCGTCATAGTCTGCTGAAGTTGGCTTGAAAACTTTGACTGGGCGTTTTTTTAAGTCTGCTGTTTTACGATTAGAAGCGACTCGCGCACAAGCTCTAACAGCGAGGTTGGCTGATAGTTGAAATCGCTCCCTGACCGTTTTATAAACCTCAGCTTGAATCCGATTCTTGTTCTTAATTTTAGGATTGACGGTGCTATTGATATAGTTGCAAGCACTAGCAAATGCCCCCAAAGTCAATTCAAGCTTTTTTACTTGTTCAGGGGCGGGTTCAATTTTGCAAACTATAGTCAATACTTGTTCCATACTCTCAATATATCACCGCGACGGAAGTATTGGCTATGCGGTTAAAACCGCACAAGTCGCCTTTCCTCCTCGGATTAAAATCGCGAGGCTTCCAGGCTACCGGACTTATTTCCCGTGAATAACCGCAAATTTCAAAATAGACTCTCGGATGATCAGAAATGGAGGGTTGTGTCGCTTCCCCATCACCCGCGTTGTGAATTACTTTTGCTCTGTATTAAGCTGTTGTTCAAGCTTGCGGCTGGCTTGAGACATCAGATAACAGAACAACCAGTACAAGATACCAATAAACAGGTAAACTTCTGAGTATCGCCCCAGGAACTTAGGATTCGCGAGAATCGAACCGCTAATTCCCAACAACTCCACCAAGCCGACAATCGCCAATAGAGTCGTATCCTGAAACAAACTAATAAACTGACCCACAATAGAAGGAATCGAGATTTTCAAAGCTTGCGGTAAGACAACCAACCCTAACACCAGAGGGGTATTCAAACCCAAAGCTTTCGCGGCTTCAATTTGACCCCGAGGAATGGCTTGTAGTCCACCTCGCACATTTTCCGCCAGATAAGCTGAACTAAACATCGTTAAACCGACAATCGCCCGTAAAATCCGATCAGGACGCATCCCTTCGGGTAAAAATAAAGGGACTAACACTTGTCCCATAAACAAAATCGTAATCAGGGGTAAGCCCCGAATCACTTCAATATAAGCAATCGAGAGAAACCGAATAATCGGGAGACGACTTTGACGCCCCAAAGCCAACAACACTCCAATCGGAAAACACAGCAAAATACTGATAATTGACATCAGTAATGTCAGCATCAGTCCGCCCCAAAGGTTACTCGAAACGGACTTTAACCCCAGTCCTCCGCCAATAAACCAAACCGCAATGATTAAAAAGACAAACCAGGTAAAAGGAAGCCATTTCATCAAATCTGGTTTTGTTTGACCGAGTTTTTTTCCTCCCCAAGCAGTAGCAACTAATAGCAAAACCATTCCAACCAGCAAAATTCGGTACGGAATGCTGACAGGAACCAAAACCGCCAGCATACAAACAATACTAATAGCAAGGATAATATTTTGACTAAACAAAACGGGAATATTACGGGCTAAAATTCCCCAAGTTAAACCTGAAAGTAAACAAATCAGAGTCAGTATAATCCATAAACGCCAATATTGATCAGGGGGAAATCGACCGACCAAAAATAAAGAAAGATTAGCGGGAATTACATCCCACTGGGCTTTTGTTCTTGCCCAAGATAGAAAATTCGCTAAACTTAACGCTAAACCAATAACAATGATCCAGGTTAAAAGACTGTTGTACCAGGTGTTAAATAGATTATTTTTTAACCATTCACGGGGGGTTAATGACTCTGAGGGTGGAACAGAAGCAGAAGGGGGTGTTGTGACAGTCATGGCTTGTAATCAGTGAGAGTTAAAATGGGTAAAATAAATTTGGATTTATTATCTTTCTCGCAGTTGAACGGCTCGATTTAATCCATTCATCGCGATAGAAATTAAGAGGTCGATAGTCAGATAAGTTGCCATAATAATCAGCATGACTTCCACCACTCGTCCACTTTGATTAAACGTTGTATTTGCAACGCTATAAATGTCAGGATAAGCCACTGCGATCGCCAAACTGGAGTTTTTGGCTAAATTGAGATATTGACTGTTTAGCGGTGGAATAATTACTCGCAACGCTTGGGGAAAAACCACCAACCGCATCACTAAACCGGGTCTCAGTCCGAGCGATCGCGCCGCTTCCCACTGTCCTTTAGCAACAGATTGTATTCCTGAGCGAACAATTTCAGCAATATAAGCGCCAGTATAGACAACTAAACCCACCAATAGCGTTGTAAATTCAATCGTCATTCGCAGTCCGCCTTCAATGGTTCGACCATTTTCTGAAGGTATTGGACGTTGCCAACCCAGTCCAAATATAATGATGAAAATTGCAGCAATTCCGATTATCCAAAGTAAGGTTAATTGAGGTTGACCTGATTTTCCTTGTTCGACCATTATTTTTGTACGCCATCGCCAAATCAAAATAGAAGCGATCGCACTGATCAATAAAACCGCTAACCAAAACCACACCGCATTTCCCGACGGCCAAGGCACAAAAACGCCTCGTTGATTTAAGTATATGAAATTAAAAAATTGAGCCGTTTGTTCTATAGAAGGGAGTTTCAAAAAAATTCCGTACCAAAACATTAATTGCAGCAGTAACGGTGTATTTCGCACCACTTCTACATAACAAATGGTCATCTGACGTAGTAACCAGTTATCGGAAAAATAGGTAATTCCGGCTGTAACACCCAGAAGAGTGGTGAGGATCATTCCGAAAAACATCACCCGCAGAGAGTTGATTAAACCGGCTAGTAGAACTTGACTATAGTTATCAGTCGGTTGATAAGGAATTAAACTTTCACCAATCCCAAATCCGGCGGTACTGTTGAGAAAATTAAAATTAAATACGGTTCCTCCTGTTTGCTGAAGGTTGCGACTGAGATTGGTTCCCAACAGTGTAAATAGAGATAATACCGCTATCAAAACGATAACCTGTAGAGCAATTTTCCAAAAGCGATCATCTCGCCAAAGCGGAGTTTTTGGTGTTGTGTTCATGGTCATCAATATAATAGAGTTCTTTTCAGAAAATATTCAATTTTAAAACCGTGCCTTTGAGAAATGGGTAAGGCACGGCGACAATGATTTTGAAGTTAAAATCTGTTATTCAGCCGTGCCTAAACAGGCTGTTCTCTACAGAGAGAAAATCTGTTTTAAAGGATGATCAAACCGATTAACGGAAAGGCGGTGAATACAATAAACCCCCATTATTCCAGAGGGCATTTTGACCTCGTTCGAGTTTAAACTGAGAACCTTGTCCGATATTCCGCTCGTAAATTTCGCCGTAGTTGCCAACTTGTTTAATGATATTGGCAGCAAATTCATTAGTTAAGCCGAGTCCCTGGCCTAAGTCTCCTTCCACACCTAAGAAACGCTTAATCGTCGGGTCTTGACTGGTTTTAAGCTGGTCAACGTTCCCTTGATTAATTCCTAACTCTTCAGCTTCAATCAGCGCGTAAGTCGTCCATTTCACAACATCGAACCAAGCCGAGTCATTATTAATGGTCACAGGGCCGAGAGGTTCTTTAGACATCGTGACATCTAACAGAATATGCTCATCGGGATTCGGAAGTGTACTGCGACGAGCCACTAACTGGGATTTATCAGAGGTCATCCCATCGCAAGCCCCTTCTGCGTAAGCCGCATAAGCCGGATCAGCTTGCTGGAACGTTTTCGTTTCAAACTGAACCCCTCTTTTACGCATATTGTCGGTTAAGTTCAGTTCGGTGGTAGTCCCTGCTTCCACACAAACGGCTCGACCTGCAAAATCTTCTAAACTGGTAATACCGCTCTCTCTACGAACCAACATCCCCTGACCATCGTAAAAAGTTGTTGGTGCAAATTCCATCCCGACTGATGTATCGCGCGTGATCGTCCAGGTGGTATTACGCGAGAGCATATCGACTTCACCGGATTTTAGAGCTTCAAATCGTTCGGTCGAGTCCAGATTTCGATATTCTACGGCGTTCGGGTCGTTGAAGATGGCAGCCGCAACTGCTTTACAGACATCCACATCCAAGCCGGAATATTGACCATTCTGATCAACAAAGCTAAACCCAGGAATTCCGCCATCTACACCACAGACAAGCTTACCCCGATTTTTCACCGTATCTAGGCGACTTGCGGTTTTTCCTGTACCTGATGATTTACCTTGATTTTCTCCATTCGTTGAACTGCTTGGACTTTCTACACAAGCGGTTAGGGGAAGAACCAATAGTAGAGTTGATAAGAGTAGAGAACTCCATTTAAGCATAGTTAAGGTTGATAATTTATTCAAAAGGCGAGTACATAATGCAGTTTCTTCAAACCTCCTTAAGATTACCTTAATTTGGTTCTGTTCATAGAACTCTCGTTATATTATTCCTTTTGAACGGCTCTTTTCAAAGCTTTGAGCTTTCACTTACTGGGGATCTTTGTCTAAGTCTCTGGGGTCTTAAGTTAATTTTTCCATCCTTTTGTTAGGAATGATCTATTGCTAGACGTGATTCTGCTAAATCTCGAATCAGTGATAGGCGTGAGTTAATATAATCATTCACCAAATCTCTGTCTAAACAGTTGACATTAGATTCAGTTTGCAGTCGTTTCAGCAAACACTGTACTAAATCTGCATCATCTAGGGAAACAATCAGTGAAGCCTGAGTCGTTTCGACTAAAGACCAAAGTTGACGGAGCATCGTGGGACTCATAAAACCTCCTTGTCCAGAACAGTATATATTCGCGTCCTTACAGCTTATCTGCTTCTAACACCAGGCCACAAAGCCGTTGCGGTTAGAAATGAGGAATTTTAGGTTTTCTTTATATTTCCACAATAACTGAATATACCTATATCAGATACTCGATCACACAAGATGTCACATGAGCTACAAATCCCTTAATCTAGCGTTGCAAAACTTGACATTGTTTTTCACTTCATCACAAATTCTTCACCCGGGTTAACGCCGGATTCTGTAGGCTGAGGTACAAATACAGCAATTGCTTTAGGAATGACTCGGAAGTGAGCCGGAGTCGAAACCGTTAACTCTCCATCCGTATTAATAGTATAGGGTTTGCTCGTTAAAACTTCAAACTCAGAGCCAGAGAGGGTTCTAGTTCCCAATTCCGGGCGATGTAGTCCGGTGCGGATAGCTACGATCACCGTAAAAAATTGCCACCACCGCTTAATTTCCAAGCTGTAGAGATCCAGACGTTGATCATCAATCGTAGCATCGTGCAGAATTTTCATCCCGCCCCCATAGTATCGACCATTACCCACTGCAATCTGAAACGTTTTCACCCGCTTACACTGATCTCCAAACCGAATCTCCGCAACAAAAGGCCTCGCCCTTAAAATCGCTTGAGTCGCAGTAATCAGGTAAGCAAAAATTCCCCAACGACGCTTGGCTTCTCGGGTGAGTTTGCGGGTAATATTCACACTCAAGCCTAGACTCGCCACATTAAAAAAATGCTTGCCATTTACCCAACCCAAATCGATAGATTGTTTATGTCCTTGGGCAATCACCTGACAAGCCTCTGGAAGTGATAGAGGAATATTCAAAGTGCGGGCCAGATCGTTAGCCGTTCCCAAGGGTAAAATCCCTAAAGGTAAACCCGTTTTCACTAATCCATCAATCGCCGCATTCAAAGTCCCATCTCCCCCTCCAATAATCACCAAATTCACCCGATCTTGGTAACGTTGAATCAGGGAAGTAAAATCTTGAGGAGATTGGGGAAAATCTTGAAGAATCTCTAAACCCAAGGCTTGGAGTTGAACAACCACTCTGGATAAAGAGTCCTGATTCACTTGACGCGCCTGGGAATTCAGCAATAAAAGTGCTGTTTTGGGATAGGGTTGCCGATGCCTGATGGACATAGGAAAAATTGATCAATAATAGGTTGACTGAACAATTGCCAAAGGCGAGTCAAACGGCTTCAATGGGGCAGTGTGAAAAAGCAGGATAAGCAATTGAGTTTCTTGGAATTTTAGACCGGAAACCGCTACTTTTTCAACTGTTCAACAACCCATTTCCAAAGCGGATGACTTGGCCCTTGTTGGCGAATTTGCCAAACCCGTTCTTCTAAACGTTGTTTGTACTCGGCGGGCATCCCAAACAAAATATTGCGACTCTGCCAAACCAAAACCCCCACCATCATACCCAGACATAAACCCAAACCCACTGCGGATAATCGATGCTCGGCCAATCCATAGCGCACCGCAGCCCAGGTAAAATGATCCAACCAGAGCCGAATTTCTGAACGCAATCCCCATAGACTCAGGGGAGCAATTGTCATCCAGAGAAACCCAACCACTAACCATCGACCCCAGACAATCAATTCGTGCAGTTTCTGAACTTGAGCTTGGAAGATAGAATCTTCGGACGGAGGTTCAGGCTTCATCACAGTTCCAGATTGAGCAAGACAAACAACACTTACCGAAGTTGAGCGGAAAGCCCCAGTCTTTAGACATGGGGATGGATAGCGAACAATTAATATTGTTATCCGGGGAGTTGTGTGGCAAAATTATACCATGATTGTACGAGAAGCTAAGTTATTAAACGGTTCCAAGTCTCAATACTCAAGACTTGATGATGCCATAAGAACTGCTCAATTCATCAGAAACAAGGCAGTTAGACTATGGCGAGATGAACGGGATGTGGATAAATCTCGCATTTCTCGCCTCTGTAAAGAGTTGGCGAAAGAATTCCCTTTTGCTAATAAACTTAATTCAATGGCACGTCAAGCTTCTGGTGAAAGAGCTTGGAATTCAATCTCTAGCTTCTATCGTCGCTGTCGTGAAGGAGCCAAAAAAAAGGGTTATCCTCAGTTCAAAAAACATTGTCGCTCAGTTGAGTACAAAACCACTGGCTGGAAACTGTCAACTGACTGTAAATCAATTAATTTCACAGATGGGTTTAAAGCAGGTGAATTTTCTTTATTCTGCAACTCAGATGTTAGAAAGGATTTGTTTACATTGAAGATAAATCGAGTGAGAGTAGTCAGACGAGCCGATGGGTATTATGCACAATTCTGCTTTAATGCTAATCGGTCTGAACCGGGAAACTATACCGGAAAAGTAGTCGGTTTAGACTTGGGTTTAAACTATTTC
>NZ_LATL02000091.1 GCF_000972705.2 Limnoraphis robusta CS-951
TTTTTCCGGTTCCCTCTCCTCGTAGGAGAGGGTTAGGGAGAGGTAAAAAAATTAGGTTTAACTTTGAGATAACCGCTTAACTTCTCCTCCCCCTAACATCTGATGAGTTTCTGCTAATAAAGTAGGAATTTTGTCAGCGTTGGGGCTATTTGCCAAACAGTCTTTTAAATCAACTTCTTCAACAGTAGCGGCGTTTTTTCCGGGGAACCAATGACCCCCATTTCCTAATAAATTATACCGCATTTTTCCATATTCTACCAGATCGTAAGCGATCGCCAAATTTCGCAGCCATAAAATCACGGGAATATTGATGTTATTGGGCGTATTTTCTGGGGTGGGTAAGCCTATTTGCCAAGTTTTAAACCAATCTTTTCCTAAAGATGCGATCGCCTCTTGTTCTAAACGGTCTAAAATGGGAGGTAAAATTTCATCATAACGATCTAATAAATTAATGGTTTTCAAATGTTCATCAAAATCACTGGGTTTAGAAGCCCCAATACTCAAGGTATGCACTTCGGGATGACTCAAACAAAACAAGTCATTAAACACCATTGGACTCAACGGTGAACAAAGTTCAACTAATTTTTTAGGCGGATTATAGAGTTTTCCACCTTTGTCTGAGGGACTAATAATAAATACCCCAAGATCATGGCGAGTTGCGGCTTCAATGGCTGGCCAGTTTAACTGATTGATATAATACCAATGCAGGTTTACATAATCAAATTGATCGGTTTCTATGGTTTTTGTAATCACATCAGTCGGCCCATGAGTGGAGAAACCAATAAACCTTACTTTGCCTTGATCTTGAAATTTTCGGGCTTCATCAAGACAGCCACCGGGTCGAATTGTCCAGTCGAGTGTCTCTGGAGTATTAATACCATGAATCCCCAATAAATCGATATAATCTAACTGCAAAAAAGCCAAAGATTGATGAAATGCACGGCTAAATTCTTTGGGATCTTCAGTGGGAGAAACTTTGGTTTGAATAATTAATTGTTCACGGGGAAATTTCGGTAAAATTTGCCCAAGTTGCATTTCGGAAGTTCCATATCCCCTAGCCGTTTCAATGTGATTAATCCCACATTCGAGAGAACGATGAATGGTCGCTTCTAGATTTTTTTGATTCTCAATTGGAATTTGATCGGCTGGAATATCTTGCCATTTGTGCTGATACCGCATTCCTCCACAAGAGAATACAGGCATCGGCAATTCTGTACGTCCAAATCGTCTATAATACATCATAGGAATGAGAGGACTAACGACTTTATTTTCCAGTTTATCTATTCCATTTTAATCCATACAGAGACGTTCGGCCGGAACGCCTCCGAACGGTGAGAAAACTTAGGAAATTTCGCGAACTAAGGGTTTTCCGTCTTTGATTTCTCCGACTAATATCACGTCAGCAACGCCCACAAACAAACCATTTTCTAATACACCGGGAATATTATTGAGGGTTTTTTCTAATTCTGCGGGGTTATCAATGGAGTCAAATTTTACATCAATTACCATATTTCCTTGGTCGGTAATCACTGGCCCTGCTTTTTTAACGCCCATTCGCAGCGTTGGTTTTCCGCCTAATTTTTCGATTTTTTGCATCACGGGAGTAATGGCTAAAGGCATCACTTCTACAGGTAGTAAAAATGTCGATCCGAGTTTATCAACCAGTTTAGAACTATCCACAACCACGATAAATAGATCGGCTAAAGTATCGACTATTTTTTCGCGAGTATGCGCCGCTCCTCCGCCTTTAATGAGGTTCTTATTTGGATCAACTTCGTCGGCGCCATCAATGGCAATATCCATGTGATCAATGTCATCTAATGTGACGAGTGGAATGCCATATTGTTTGGCAAGTACAGAGGCTTGAAATGAAGTCGGAACGCCCTTAATATCTTTGAGTTCTCCACTTTGAATACGTTCTCCTAAATACTGAAGGGTGTAGGCTGTGGTTGACCCCGTACCCAATCCGACAATTGAACCAGACTGGACGCGATCGGCGGCGGCTTTTCCGACTTGCTGTTTCATTAATTTAACAGGATCTTGTTCGCTCATGTTGATGATTCCTAAATTTAGAGTCGTTTTTGGACAATTGGCAATTAAAATTTTAATTACCCCCTGTTTACTTTAGCGCGTTAGGTGCATTCTAGAATAGTAGATCGGTTTAAATTGCAACTTTGAGGGTGAATTCTCAAGGTGTTACCATCAAATTGACAAATCTCATGCTTACCCAATTTGCGACTCGTCTAAAAATGGACTTAACTTGGCTATTCTCCATGATTTCTCAGAAGATTGCAAAATATAGGGTCATCTCATCTGACCCGAATTTATCTTTTTGACAATCTCATCGGTATCCTACCACAATTATTAAAGTTGATCAAATCTGACTGTCATTTTCAATAGACAACGCTTAAATCAAGGAGTTTTGTGTGAATTTTTCATCAGTTGAGACTTGTTTTAAAACCGGAATTGAGTTTCAAGAAGCGGGTAAATTTGAAGAGGCGATCGCCTCTTATCAGCAAGCACTGAAAATGACTCCCCATCAACCCAAAATTTATCAGAAATTGGCGGAAGTCTTGGTTTTAAATGGGCAGTTGGAAGCGGGAATAAAAGCGATTCAAACGGCTATCAATCTTCAGCCCAATTTTGCTGTTGCTTATTTAAGCTTCGGTAATATCCTCCAACAACAAAATCAAATAGACTTGGCAATTTGGGCTTATACTCAAGCCTTGGATCTACAACCCAACTTCACAGAAGCCCGTGCTAACCTGGGCAGTATGTATTACCATTTAGGGCGTTTTTCAGAAGCGATTCACTGTTATCAACAGGCCATTTCGCTTCAACCGGATGCGGCTGTTATTTACTGGATGTTGGGTAATGCTTTTTATCAAACGCATCAACTCGAACAAGCGATTTCCTGTTTTCAAAAAGCAATTGACCTGGAACCAGAACAAGCTAAATTTTACTTGAAGCTTGCTTCTATTTTAGCAGACAAGGGTCAAAAAATACAAGCTATCTCTTATTATCAAACAATTATTAGATTACAACCCGATTGTTCAGAAGCTATTGATGCACTCGATCAATTGACTCAAGCTTCTGTTCCTTCTAACTTTGCAGATAATCTCACAAGTTTAACCTTTGTTTCTGAGTCTAATGAACAATTTGAAGAAGGCGGCGTTGACTTAGCGAGTCCGTTATCAGAAGCAACAGAACCCGAACCAAGCCGTCACTCAACTCCAGCGACAACAGAAGAAATTTTTGTTGAAAATACAGAACCGTTTGAGTTATCCTATAGCAATTTTCCCGACTTACAAACCTATCGATCTCAAGCGAATTTATATTGTAATCAAGGTCAATTTGAAGAAGCAATCGCCCTTTGTCAGCAAGCTTTAAAAATACAACCTAATTTTCTACCCGCTTACGTTACATTAGGCAATTCACTCTACTTTCAAGGCAAACTAGAAGCGGCAATTCGCGCCTATTCTCAAGCATTAGAACTTCAGGAAAACTTAGCGGAAATCTATGGAAATCGCGGGACAATGTACGCCAAACTTGATCGAATAGATGAAGCGATCGCTGATTATCAAAAAGCCCTGGAATTAGAACCCAATCTCACCGTTGTCCATTGGAATTTAGGAAAGATTTTTCAACGTTTGGGAAGACTGGATGAAGCCGCTTCATGTTGGAAAACAGCCTTAGAAATTCAACCGAACTTGAGAGGGGCAAAACTACAGGTTGAATTAGGTAATCTTCTCAAAAATCAGAAAAAATTTGGAGAAGCTATTTCCTGCTATCAAAAAGCCTTAGAAATCCAACCCAATGAAGCGGAAGCCTATGTTAATTTAGGGTGTCTCTACTCCGAACAAAAAAATTATGAAGCCGCAATTCAATGCTTTAAAACCGGAATTAAACTCAATCCTCATCATCCAGATTTATATTTAAATCTAGGCTTTGCTTTAGTTAATTTAGGGCGCACCCCAGAAGCGATGAACTGTTATCAAACTTTGCTACAAGTTCAGCCAGATACTTCAGAAGCTTATGCAAGTTTAGGGAATCTTTATTCAAGTGCCGGTCAAGTTGAACAAGCTATTAAAAATTACGAACAAGCGATAAAAATTAAACCAGACTGGGCAGAAATATACTGTCGTTTAGCCCATATTCAAAAGCAAGATCAACCCCAAGCCGCCATTAAAAACCTAGAAAAAGCGATTGAACTTAACCCCAACTACATTGAAGCCCATCAACAACTTTGTGATCTTCTTAGTCATTCAACAAATCTGACGAAAGCCCGAAAAGCGGCTGATCAATATTGTCAACAATGCGGTGAAAAAGTTCCTGTTTTATCAGCCATTGCTTATATTTTTGCTTATACTCAATCCGGGGCTTGTCAACAATCACTTACAAAACTCATAGAACTTGAAAGAATTTGTCAGGAACGCATCAAAACCTTCTCCCTATTTGAAGTGAATCTACTGTATGAAATTTTAATTTTTATTGTTTCTCATGTGCGAGATGCTTTAGTTGATAATGCCAATCTCTATAAACTCATCGCGGCTGAATATTATCAAAGACGAGTGCTACAACCGTTAAAAGTTGTTGAAAATTCTGCTAGTTTATCGCAAAAACCGCTAAAAATAGGTTTTATTTCTAAACACTTTCGCCGTCACTCTGTAGGTTGGTGTAGTGAAGCTATTATTCGTGAATTATCAGCAATTACACCCCATGTTCATCTGTATGTAAGCGGACGATTACAAGCCGATGCAATCACCCAAAAATTTGAACAAATCGCCCATAAATTATACTGGCCAAAGTCCTACCCGAATGGCTTTGCTTCTGCTGAAGAATTAGCCCAAGAAATTTCACAGGATCAAATTGATATTTTAATTGATTTAGACTCCGTAACCGTCCCTGCAAACGTACAGATTTTCAATTATTCACCCGCTCCCGTATGTCTAACTTGGCTGGGTTTTGATGCCCCTTATATCACCGATAAACACTATTTTCTCTGTGACTGGAATACTCACCCAGCAGGACGAGAACAACATTATCGTGAAAAA
Source organism: Limnoraphis robusta CS-951 (assembly GCF_000972705.2). The sequence continues at coordinate 5,055 of NZ_LATL02000091.1, forward strand.
TTAATTCGCTTACCGGAAACTTCGGTGGCGATTTCAGGATTATCTAGTCATCAAGTGAATCGAAATATCATTAGAAAACAGCTTAGAATTGATGCAGATAAACTGGTTTATTTATGTGTGGCTCCCGGTCGAAAAACGAACTTTGAAATGATTGAAGCACAAGTGAAAATAATGAAAGCTGTACCGGATAGTTTAATGATTCGTAAAGGTCAAGGTGATCATCTTTTAATTCGAGAAATGTATCATCAAGCTTGTGAAGAACAAGGCGTAGATTTTAATCGAATTTTGTTTATTGGACTAACTAAAACAGAGGAAGAACATCGGGCGATTTATCAAGTTGTTGATGTTTTATTAGACTCCTATCCTTACAACGGTGGAACTCACAATTTAGAAGCCTTGTGGTCAAATTTACCGATTTTAACGAGAGCAGGTGAACAATATCTTTCTCGCATGGGTTATGCTTTTTTACAAGCCGTTCATCTGGATCAAGGTATCGCTTGGAGTTGGGAAGAATACACGGAAATCGGGATAAAATTAGGAAGGGATGCAAATTTGAGAACTCAAATTCGAGAGCATTTAATTGGGTCAAAACAACCGGACAAATTAGCACCCCTATGGAATCCAAAAAAGTTAGCTCAAGAAATGTATAAGGTGTTTGAAAAATTACGCTTTGAAAGTCACTAAGTTCTCTTTCTTAAGACTGAATTTTAAATCAAACCTAAACCCATGAGAACTTTTTCTTTATCTGATAAATTGCCGATCATTCGTTGAGAGGGTTCAGGTAAAGCTTTAATCAATGTAGGAACCGCAACAATATTTTCAGCTTGTAATCGTTCAGGCTGTTGATAAATGTCGATCACTTCTAGTTTATGTCGTCCTGCTAGATATTCATCACAAATCTTTTGAAGATTTTTCAGGGCGATCGCAGACTGTAAGGTTGTTCCCGCAATATACAAACGCAAGCTGTAATGTTCCTCTCTTTTTTCAATTAAAACTTTATCGAAGGCTTCAATAGAGTTTTCAGTAGACTTTTCTTTCATAGCTGATCACCGCCTTGATTTGTATAAACTTTATGAATTTCTAATCCAACTAAAATCTTTTCTTTGTTAGACAGATCTCCAATAATCTTCTTAAAAGGTGTCGGCAGTTTTCTCACTAAAGTGGGCAAAGCAATAATTTGATCTTGTTTGGCTATCTGGGGATTTTCTAACAAATCAATCACTTCAATGTTATATTGCTCCCTCAAATATTCCTCACAAACTTTTTTCAAATTTTCAAACGCCTTTATTGAACGATCTGTATGTCCAGCAACATAGAGTTTAAACTCCCAATGATCATTGGAAGCTAGGGCTTGAACTGGCTCGTAACTTTCCACATTTTCCATCAATTTAATTGGTAATTTTTCCTGCGAAATCTATAAAGTTATCCACAAAATCAGAACTTTAAAAACTTAGTTTTCAAAACTGATTTGTTCATCGGCTTGACGCCTTTTCGCCATTGTTATTCTGTCTTGGAACAATAGATCTTGTGAACATTGTTCATACTGCATCATCAAATCTAGTTCTTCTTGTTCCGCCTCCAGTTTAGCTTGCAGAGCTTCAATTTTTGATCGGACTATCACTTGTTGACGCTCTAGTTCTCTCTGTCTACGTTCAAACTCCTGCTGGCGAGCCAATTTATTTGCTCTTTCTTGAGTCTCTTGAATGGTGCGAGCGCTTCCAGTCAGAACCTGACCTTGCCCTAAATACACATCACTCAGTTGAATTCCCTGCTTCGTTAACAGCATTTCTCGCATTTGATTCGAGTGTTCCATCCCCCGAGATTTCAACACATAAAGCAGACGATTTCGTTCACCATTGGTTTCAATCATCCGTACTTCTAACCAAGTATCCATCAAGGATGAAACGCCAATTTCAGTAAACTCAAGGGGATTGCCACCGGAAATTAAATTCGTCAATAAAACCGTGATTTGTTTGCTCTTGAAAAAATCAATCAAACGGAATAAAAAAGCTTTAGCTTGTGTTAACGTTCCGCTCATCGTCAGATTACTCATCGGATCAATAATCACAACGCTGGGCTTGACTTGATCAATCAGGCGGTACAATGTAACTAAATGCAACTCTAAACCTGTAGCTGTGGGACGTTCGGCTTTGAATGTCAGCAATCCTTTTTCAACAAAAGGTTCTAAATCAACACCCACAGAGCGCTGGTTGCGGATAATTTGCTTTGGCGCTTCCTCAAAAGCAATATACAGACAATGTTCTCCCTGACTACAAACGGCTTGAGTAAAATGGGCGGCGAGAGTGGTTTTTCCGGTTCCGGCGGTGCCTGTAATCAGAATACTGCTTCCTCGAAAATAGCCTTCTCCTCCGAGCATGGCATCCAAACGAGGAATTCCGCTTGAAATTCGTTCATTAGAAACTTCATGTTCCAAACCGACAGAAGTAATCGGCAAAACCGAAATGCCATTTTGATTGATCAAAAACGGATATTCATTGCTTCCGTGACAAGAACCTCGATATTTAATAATTTGTAAGCGGCGAGTTGAGACTTCCTCTTGGATACGCTGATCGAGTCGGATCACACAGTCCGAAACATATTCTTCTAAACCGTGTCGAGTCAGACTATTATCGCCCCGTTCTCCAGTGATAATTGCGGTGACTCCTTTCGTTTTCAGCCAGCGAAATAACCGTCGTAATTCCGCTCGGATAATCGCAGTATTAGACAGTCCAGCAAACAAGACTTCAATCGTATCGAGAACAACCCGTTTGGCACCGATGAGATCAATCGCACAACCTAAGCGAATAAATAAAGCTTCTAAATCATATTCGCCGACTTCTTGAATTTCTTCGGGGTCGATGTGAACATAGTCAATACTGATTTTATTTTCCGCCGTCAGTTGGTCTAAATCCCAACCCAGAGAAGCGACGTTTTCAGTCAATTCTTGAGCTGTTTCTTCAAAGGCCATAAACACGCCGGGTTCATTGTATTCAACTGCACCCCGCACCAAAAACTCCATTGCTAACAAGGTTTTACCGCAACCCGCCGTACCACAAACCAGAGTTGGCCGTCCTTTTGGCAGTCCGCCCAGAGTAATTTCATCTAATCCATTGATGCCTGTCGAACACTTGGGCAGCTCTTTTTGTGGTGATGGAATTTTACGATTAACTTCGAGCATACTAAACCTTTTTCAATCCCTAATTTAACGATTTTAAAATCAACAGCATTTTTCATGCTTTCCCAAAGTTTATGAAAGATAGACCTTCTATTCTATTCTATTCTAGCTTCCGCACAAATATCATCCAGCCCGAAAAATCTCTGAGATAAACTTTAGGATTTTCTCAAAAAAGTCGGTGGGTCAAACACAGTAGCACTCAAGGTTTCAGGTCTTCAACTTCACCGACTCTATAAGTTTTGTGAAATTCTTGTGAATTTAAACTCAATCCTGCAATTGCCGATCAATCAAACGACCTAAGGTTTTCATCGCCTGTTCGAGTTGATATGACCAGGGTATTCCACAGTTGAGACGGAAGCAATTTTGATAACTTCCTGAAACCGAAAAAATTGCACCAGGGGCAATACTAATTTTATGCTGAAAAGCCTGATGATAAAGAAGCATAGAATCAAATTTTGGCGATAATTCCACCCACAAAACATGACCGCCCGTTGGTCGAGTTACCTTGGTTTCATCGGGAAAATATTCATAAATCGCTTGCGTCATTCTGATCACTTTTTCTTGATAAGAACGCCGCAATTGTCGCAGATGACGATCATAGCCTCCATTGGATAAAAAAGCAGCGATTGTCAGTTGATTGACCGGAGCGGTGTTAATATTCGTAATCAATTTTAGCTGTTCAATTTCCGTTTGATAACGACCCGGAACCGCCCAACCTACGCGCAAACCGGGAGATAATGTTTTACTGCAAGATGCACAATACAAAACTAATCCCTTGCGATCAAAAGCTTTAATAGCTTTCGGACGATTTCCGTCAAAGCCTAAATCTCCATAAACATCATCTTCTACCAACGGCACATCATAGGTTTCTAAAATTTCTACCAATTGTTTTTTCTTCTCATCACTCATACAACTTGCTAAAGGATTACTAAAATTAGAAACGACAGCGCAAGCGGCAATATTTCCTTGTTGAAATGCGGCTTCTAATTCTTCAATAATTAACCCTTCTCGGGGATGAGTTGGCAGTTCTAATGCTTGTAAATGCAACGATTCTAAAATTTCTAATAAGCCATAATAACAAGGCGACTCAATGGCTACTGTATCTCCCGGTTTAGTCACCGCCCGTAAAGACAAATAAAGCGCTTCTGTCGTGCCATTTGTCACTAATATTTGTTCAGGCGTGATCGAACAACCCGCATCCATCAAACGACGGGCGACTTCGTGACGCAGGGGTTCGCAACCCGGAAGCGGATCATAGGCGTGACAAATTTCCGGGTACTGGCGCATCACCTGTCCCATTAAACGGTTGAGGGCTTTGATAGGAAACAGTTGAGGATCAGCCACCGCCGCCCCTAAACGGATAATACTCGGATCTCGCAGGGCGACGTTGATCCGAAACGCGATCGAGGTGTCCACCTGATAAATGCGACGGGGAGGCGTGGAAGGCTTCGGTTCATCCCGATAAGACAACAAAGAGGTTTGTTTGACAAAGTAACCCGACTGGGGACGCGCCCCAATAAAACCCCGATCTTCGAGGAGGCGATAGGCTTCTAACACCGTCGAGATGCTGACGTTCATCTGTTTGTGCATCCGTCTGACCGAGGGAATGCGATCGCCCGGTTGCAGCGTGCCTTCTTCTATGAGGGACTGGACGCGATAGGCGACCTGTTCATACAGGTTGGTGCGATCTGATTTTTCCAGGGGTTTGAGGTTCATAGCGGTCAAGTGTGAGGCTCTCAAGATAGTGATCAATACAGTTCTAACCGTTTCCTCGCATAACAGTTACTTCAAGTTAAAACTGTTATGGTTACAAATCATTATAACTGCCTCTGTTTTATTGCCGCTAAGTTCGGCATGATGATAATCAGCAATAACAGGAGTTAAAACTCGAAAAATATTCAGGATGTAGATGAAAATTAACTGAGGAGTAATTGCCATGAAAAGCACTGCAAATTCCAGATCTTTACCGTCTTTTGATTTCGTTGCAGATCCACCCAAAATTCAGCCCAAACTTGCTAAAATATCAGTTCGTCTCACTCAAGCAATTCTCCGATTTTTAGTCGGCAGTTCAGAACCCAAAATTTGGCAAACTCAAAGACGAGATCAAACTTTAATTTGGCACATTTACGATCCGCAAAGCCAACGTTCCGAAGAATTTTTCAGTGAGGAGGAACTAAGAATTTGGCTAGAACAACGCTATTATAGCAGAAGTCAGGAGACACCGAGACTGGAGACAGAATTGAAACCTTTATCATAAAAGGATTTGACAGAAAAACAGTGGGTAGAAACCCGGTTTATGCTAGAAACCGGGTTTCTGGTTTGTACCTCATACGAGCGCTATTCTCATTAACTAATAATAAGAGCTAATCATCATCTTTGGAGATTTTATGCTAATCTATGACTTCAAAACCAACACCCTTGACTCGAAATCCGTTCAAAACCTACAGATCCTATTAAATCTCATTCATCAATTCTGGAGATTTAGTAAAAATTACGGCGACTTGATCGCCACGCCCTTACAATATCGGGAAAAGTGGAATAAAACTCAGAACCGGAAATAGATTACAAGCCTTGTCTCAAAAACCCACAGGCGGGTTCACCTCAATTTATTCATCCCACAAATAAGCTTGCTCAACCCACCCTAGAGGACTTAATAAAGTTAAACTGTTCGTCATTTCAACCTGATGATCAATTAAAGCAAATCATTAATTATAGTCCGATCCTCTAATACCAATTCTTTATGAAGCTGCATCTAATTTATCCCCCCAGCCCCCCTTACTAAGGGGGGAAGCCGCAGGCGGGGGGATCGAAAAAAGTTGCATAATTAGAAAGAAATGATATAAGTCGTTACTCCTAGTCAATTTCAATCCGTGCATAAGAGGAGTGAGGATAAAATCTATAGCAGAGAAAGAGTTGATTAGGACACTGTTTTTCTGTCGAATCCTTTTATGATAAAGGTTTCAATTCTGTCTCCTGTCTCCTGTCTCCTGATTTCTGCTATAGAAAAACATAGCTGTTCCGTGTAATTGATTTGAGGAAAAAACGACATGACTCAGACAACATCAAATGCTACAAATCAAGAAAAATTTCAATTTTGGATTGATCGGGGGGGTACTTTTACCGATATTGTCGCCCGAACTTCATCAGGTCAAACACTCGCCCATAAACTCCTCTCAGAAAATCCCGAACGCTATCAAGATGCAGCCATTCAAGGGATTCGAGAACTCTTAGAATTATCTCCCGATGAACCCATTCCCAGCCATCGGATTTCTGAAGTCAAAATGGGAACCACCGTCGCGACAAATGCCCTCCTCGAACGCAAAGGCGATCGCACGGTTTTAGTAATTACAAAAGGGTTTAAAGATGCGTTAAGAATCGGCTATCAAAATCGGCCGAATATTTTTGCCCGTGAGATTATTTTGCCGGAAATGCTCTATGAAAAAGTTGTTGAAGTCAATGAACGTTATGATGTTTCAGGGAATGAATTAAAAGCGGTTGATCTTTCCTCGCTACAAACCGATTTACAAGCCGCTTACGATACCGGAATTCGGAGTTGTGCCATTGTTTTAATACATGGCTATCGTTACCCCAAACACGAACAACAAATCGCTGAACTTGCCGAAAAAATCGGCTTTTCTCAAATTTCCGTTTCTCACACAGTCAGTCCGTTAATGAAGCTGATTAGTCGAGGCGATACAACAGTTGTTGATGCCTATCTTTCCCCGATTTTACGCCGTTATGTCGAACAAGTTTTGAGTCAGTTAAACAGTGGAAGTGAACCCGTTTCGTTACTGTTTATGCAGTCGAATGGTGGCCTAACAGATGCCCGTAATTTTCAAGGAAAAGATAGCATTCTTTCCGGGCCTGCGGGGGGAATTGTTGGGGCTGTTCAAACCAGTTTACGGGCAGGTTTTGAGAAAATCATTAGCTTTGATATGGGCGGAACTTCGACTGATGTTGCTCATTTTAACGGCGAATATGAACGGGAATTTGAAACCGAAATTGCAGGCGTGCGGATGCGAGTTCCGATGATGGCTATTCACACCGTCGCCGCAGGTGGGGGTTCTATTGTGCGGTTTGATGGTTCCCGTTATCGGGTTGGGCCAGAGTCAGCCGGGGCAAATCCTGGGCCTGCTTGTTATCGCAAAGGTGGGCCGTTAACGGTAACAGACTGTAATGTAATGTTAGGGAAAATTCAGCCCGAATTCTTTCCGAAAGTGTTTGGAATTGACGGAAATTTAGCGTTAGATGGGGAAATTGTTCGTCAAAAATTCCAAGAGTTAGCAACAGAAATTCAAGCCCAAACCGGAAATCATCGAACTCCTGAAGAAGTGGCTGCGGGATTTATTGCCATTGCAGTGGAAAATATGGCAAATGCGATTAAAAAAATCTCATTACAACGAGGTTATGATGTTTCTAACTATACGCTTTGTTGTTTCGGGGGTGCTGGCGGTCAACACGCTTGTTTAATTGCCGATACTTTGGGCATTCAACAGATATTTATTCATCCTTATGCGGGGGTTTTGTCAGCTTATGGAATGGGTTTAGCGGATATTCGGGCAATCCGAGAACGGTCAGTAGAAGCAACCCTAACTCAAGAATTAATCCCGCAGTTTCAAACTATTTTAACAGAATTAGAACGGGAATGTAAACAAGAATTAACGGCAAATTTAGAAAAAATGACTTCCGCAAAAGTCAATTTAAAATATCAAGGAACTGATTCCACCCTAACCGTTAATTTTGCCAGTTATGACCAGATGAAAGCCGAGTTTGAACACAAACATCAAACCATTTATGGCTTTGTGCGAGAGGGGAAAGGGTTAATTGCAGAATCTGTTTCTTTAGAAGTCATTCAACAGATGGAAACGCCCGTTGAAGCGCTCATTTATCGCACTCGTTCCCAGCCGCCTTTACCCATCGCCACCGTACAAATGTATACGCCCCAAGGATGGCAAAATACACCCCTATTTCAGCGAGAAGATTTACAACCCGGAGATGCAATTATCGGCCCTGCAATTATTATCGAAGGTACAGGAACTAACATTATAGAACCCAGTTGGCAAGTCACCTTAACCGAACGAAATCATTTAGTTTTAACTAAACTCAAAACCTCCAATTCTCAGTCTAAATTGACTTCAAATTCTTCAACAAATTCTCAACCCGATCCCGTGCGGCTAGAAATCTTTAAAAATTTGTTCCAATTTATTGCAGAACAAATGGGAATTACCCTACAAAATACAGCCGCTTCTGTTAATATTAAAGAACGCCTCGACTTCTCCTGTGCCGTTTTCGATCAACAAGGTCAACTCGTTGCCAACGCGCCCCATATTCCCGTCCATTTGGGTTCAATGAGTGAAAGCGTTAATAGTTTAATAAAAGCTAAACAAGAGAGTCTAAAACCAGGGGATGTTTATATGCAAAATAACCCCTATGATGGCGGAACCCATTTACCCGATGTCACGGTAATTACCCCTGTTTTTGCTGTAGACTCAAACCAGATTTTATTTTATGTCGCCTCTCGGGGTCATCAAGCCGATATTGGTGGAATTACCCCCGGTTCAATGCCTCCAAATAGTACAACCATTGAAGAAGAAGGGATTTTAATTGATAACTTTCAATTGGTAAATCAGGGACAATTTTGTGAGGTAGAATTGTTAGAGTTGTTAAGGTCAGGACGCTACCCTTCCCGAAATTCTGATATTAATATTGCCGACTTACAAGCCCAAATTGCCGCCAATGAAAAAGGCGTTCAAGAACTCCGAAAAATGGTGAATCAATACGGTTTAGAAACCGTACAAACCTATATGAGTTATGTACAGGATAACGCCGAAGAATCCGTGCGAAGGGCAATAGATGTATTGAAAGATGGCGAGTTTACCTATGAAATGGATGGCGGTAGTCAAATAAAAGTTAGCATTAAAATCAACAAACAAACTCGCAGTGCGACTATCGATTTTACAGGAACATCTCAACAGTTAAACAGCAACTTTAACGCCCCCCAAGCAGTCTGTAAAGCAGCCGTTTTATATGTATTCCGAACCCTCGTTGATGATCATATTCCCCTGAATGCAGGCTGTTTAAAACCCCTGAATATTATTATCCCCGAAGGCTGTATGCTGAACCCTCGTTATCCGGCGGCTGTGGTGGCGGGAAATGTCGAAACCTCTCAAACTATTGTTGATGCTTTATACGGTGCGTTAGGCGTGATGGCAGCCTCTCAAGGTACCATGAATAATTTTACCTTTGGAAGCGATCGCCATCAATATTATGAAACCATTTGTGGCGGTTCAGGCGCCGGGAAAAACTTCAATGGTACCGATGCAGTTCATACACACATGACCAACTCTCGTTTAACCGATCCAGAAGTATTAGAATGGCGATTTCCAGTATTATTAGAAGAGTTTAGTATTCGCCCAAATAGTGGCGGAAAAGGTCAATACAAAGGCGGAAACGGGATCACTCGAAAAATTCGTTTCCTCGAAAAAATGACCGCGAGTATTTTATCAGGACATCGAGTTATTCCTCCCTTTGGACTGGCGGGAGGCGAAGCAGGTTTAGTCGGTCAAAATTCCGTTATTCGGAATGATGAAACTGTCGAAATATTGGGAAGTACCGCTACTATTGAAATCAACGAAGGAGATTTATTTATCATTGAAACTCCAGGCGGTGGCGGATATGGAAACCCAGATGTAAACGAAGATGTAAGCGGATGAGTTAATGGGTTTTTGATAAGTTTAATCCGGTCAGAAACGGATAGATAAACGGATGAGTTAAAAACACAAAGACACCGAGAAACTTGAAAAATAATCTTTGTGTCTTTGTGTCTTTGTGGTGAGTTTACCCTTGATCAATGATTAGCCAGAGAGAGAAAACTCAATCCTCACTGATGAACCGGAATTTCAATACAAAACTCCGTTCCTTCTCCAACAGTAGAATGACATTTTAATTCACCCTTATGCTGTTCTGCAACCACTTGATAACTGATAGAAAGCCCTAAACCTGTTCCTTTTCCAAGTGCTTTAGTTGTAAAAAAAGAATCAAAAATGCGATTTTTTACCGCCTCAGACATTCCAATTCCATTATCAATAATACGGATGATCACTCGCTCATTCATCAGACGTTCTGTACAAATCCGAATCATTCCCTCCGCAGCTTGCTGATTTTGAATATATTTTTGTTTCTTTTTGTCTCTAACCGCATCAATTGCATTACTTAACAGATTCATAAAGACCTGATTCAATTGTCCAGGATAACACTCAATCAGAGGTAAATCTCCATATTCCTTAACAACCTTAATTTCCGTTAAGTCTCCACTCGCTTTCAAACGGTGTTGTAAAATCATCAATGTACTTTCAATTCCCTCGTGAATATTAACCGCCTTGACTTCTGATTGATCGAGACGAGAGAAATTCTGAAGCGATCGCACAATCTGACGAATTCGATCCACACCTATTGTCATCGAATCGAGAATTTTAGGCAAATCTTCCGCCACAAAATCAATATCAACATCCTCAGTATATTTAACAATTTCTGGATCAACTTGACAACAATGCTTTTGATACAAAGAGATCAAAGTCAACAGATTCTCCGCATATTCTGAAATCGGCGAAAGATTACCATGAATAAAATTCACCGGATTATTAATCTCATGGGCTACACCCGCCACCAATTGTCCCAAACTCGACATTTTTTCAGTTTGAATTAATTGAGTTTGAGTCTTCTGTAACTGATGCAAAGTTTCAGTTAACTGTTCCGTTTGACTTTGAGTGTGTACTAATAAATTTGCTTGCTGAATTGCCACCCCTAATTGAGCCGCAACTTGAGAAAAAAAGCCCACTTCTAACGATTGCCAACGCCGCACTTTTGAATGTTGATAAGCCACCAATAAACCCCAGAGTTTACGTCCGACAAAAATCGGAGCAACCAGATAAGATTTTACCTTAAATTTTTCTAAATTTTCTCGATAACAGGGAGAATATTGAGCCTTATTAATATCATTAACAACTAGCATTTTTCCCTCGCTGAAGCGTCCTCCCTGAGTTTCTTGTAAGCAGCTATCTGCCCAACTGGTGATTCCTAAACTTGCCAGACTCTCCCACTGAGGAAGCACAAATTCATAATTGTGAATAAACTCACCACTCCAGTCTTGATTAAACTGAAAAACAACTACGCGATCCGCTTGTAATATTCGTCCAGTTTCTTGAGTTGTCGTCTGAAAAATTTTCTGAACATTCAGAGAGTCGCGCATTTTCGTCACCACATCAAACAACACCTTCTGCTGCTTGGCGACTCGTTGACTCTCGACGGCGGCTTGTCTGAGTTTGAGCGTTTGTTTGCGAGTCTGGATCAACAGTTCCCCTTGCTGAATAGCTACTCCTAATTGAGTTGCAACTTGAGAAAGAAATTGAACCTCTGAAGTTTCCCATTGGCGAGAACAAGTATGTTGATAAGCGGCGAGAATTCCCCACAACTGTTGTCCGACAAAAATCGGGGCGGTGACAAATGCTTTGATTTGAAATTGATGTAGAATATCAACATGACAATTTTTTAATCCCGCTCGTTCAACATCATTAACCACAAACGTCTCACCATTACGATAACGTCCACCTTGAGTTTCTTGTAAATAAGTATCATCCCAAACCGTATTTACACCAATTTTTAGATTAGACCACTCAGAATCTACAAACTCATAATCCCCCACAAATTCACCGCCCCAGTCACTATTAAAGCGGTAAACAGAAACCCGTTCTGTTTTTAAAGATTTGCACAATTCTTTTGTTGTTGTGCGAAAAATTGTCTCTAAATTCAGCGAGTTTCGCATCTTCACAACCACATCAAACAACACCCGTTGTTGTTCGGTTACTTGGCGAAGGTTATTGGCTGTTTCTTCTACTTTTAATGTTCGTTCCTGAACTTTTAACTCTAAACTTGCATTCAAAACCTGCAACTGTTGACGCATTTGATCTTGATAAATAGCTGAGGAAAACTGATTTCCTAGCTCCATCGCTAATTTAAGTTCATTTGCCGCCCATTTCGGCGGTTCAACTCGTTTTTGATCCCGCCAAACTTCAAAAGAAATCTGGGGATAAAGCTGTCTTTTGTCATCTTCCACTCTTCCAGCCCAAAGCTTTTCAGTTTGGAATTCATCGCGAAAAATCGTTAAATAACCGAGCAATTGTTGTCGATAATGAAGCGGAATCATCAACAAACTTCTGATTTTTGTGTTGTAAAAAGCCGCTTGTAAGTTCCGCAGCGCATCCTCTTTAAAAAGATCTGAAATTGCCCAAATTTCGTAATCTCCTGATTGATAATGCTCTTGCCAAACACTGTATTGTTCCATCAACGAATACAGCGCGAGTTCAGGAATTTCGGGTTGTTTTCCATCGGTGTAAACCTCTACACTACCGATTTTTAAACATTCCCCAAAACTTTTCACCGTACCCTCTTTGACATTAAAAGGATTCGCTTTAATACACAGCCGCCCACCCGAACCCTGCAAAGTGGCAATCATTTCTTCTAAAGCGGGCTGTAACTCAATATTTGAACTCGAATGTAGAAAATCATTAATCCGGTTAATACAAGCTTGTCGATTTGCTCTTTCTTCTGCTTGAGTCAATAATTTTGAATGAGCGATCGCCACAGAAAGCTGATCAACAACAGTCTGTAAAAGTTGCAATTCTCCATCAGGAATCGTCCGAGATTCACTATGATGAGAAACCAACAATCCCCACAGATGTTCTTGGTTGATAATCGGTACCGCCACCGAAGATTTTACCCCCATCGCCGTTAGATATTCCAAATGACAAGGATCAAGAGGACGGTAGCGAATATCCTCCCCATCCGTCACTTGATGATCAAGTTCCTCGAAGTGGCTATGACCGATTTCCTGGGTCTCCGTATTGATCACAGAACGCACCCGTGATTTAATAAATAATTCCCGTGCATGAGGTGGAATATCTCCGGCTGGGAAGTTCAACCCCAACAACGACGGTAAGCGGTTCTCGAGAATAGACTCAGCCACCACCTGACCACTACCATCGGGATGAAATTTATAAATCTTGACGCGATCCGTCCCCAATAATAAACGCACTTCGGCGGCCGTTGCTGTTAAAATATCACTCAGCTTCAGCGATTGTCGAATGCGATTGGTGATTCGGTGCAGCACACTATCCTGTTTTAGGTTGATTTTTACAGTCTGTGCTTTTGGAATATTCACGCTCAACCTCTCAAGAACTTTGACATCCTCCCTCTCTAAATCAGAGATTATAGAGAGGGATTCCCAAACATCGCTATTTGGGTTTACTGCTTTTGCGGCACTT
>NZ_LATL02000092.1 GCF_000972705.2 Limnoraphis robusta CS-951
ATATTATATATATCGACAAAATACACATCTTATGCAGTTTGTTAATTTAAGCGGTAAAGTTCATAACAAAAACGTTAACTTTATGTATGTGAGGTAGATATACTTTTTGTGTATAAATGAAAGGTGCTGAATTTATTGTTCAGAATAAAAACACAAGACGCATCAGATTGTGTTCAATTCTCCGAATTTTTGGGGATATTATCAGACGCATCAAGTTAACGATTAGAGGAATCAAGTTATGACGACGACGACAGAACGGTTTAAAAAGTTTACGATTTTGCATTCCAATGATATGCACGGAGATTTTTTAGCCGAATCAAAAACAGGAGAAGGTCATGTGATAGGAGGTTTATCGCTGCTTTCTGGATATATCAATAAAGTTCGCCAGGAAGAGAAAAATGTCCTGTTTGTTATTTCTGGGGATATGCTTCAGGGTTCTATGATTGATGCCGAATATAAAGGCCTTTCAACCATAGAAATTATGAATTATTTAGCGCCGGATGTCGTCACTTTGGGGAACCATGAATTAGACTATGGTTTTCCTCATTTATTGTTCCTCGAAAAGATGGCGAACTTTCCGATTGTCAATGCCAACTTGTATATTAAAAAATACAATAAACGCTTGATGAACCCCTATATCATCCTGAATGTTGATGGATTTGATATTATGTTCATCGGTATTGTCACAGAAGAAGTTCTCAAGTCATTAAAGCTAGATACCAGTATTGGCACTTTTGTGAATTTAGAAGATGCTGCTGCTGAAGTTGGAAAAATTTGCAACGCCTACAAAAACGAGGATATTGATCTGACAGTTCTTCTAACCCATATTGGTTTTGAAGAAGACAAAAAACTTGCTGCGATGCTCGATCCGCTTTGGGGTGTTGATATGATTATTGGCGGACACTCTCATACAATTCTCGATCAACCTGCAAAAGTTAATGATATTTTGATTACGCAAGCCGGAGTCGGTAGCGATCAAATTGGACGTTTTGATATTGTAGTCGATGATGATACCAATAGCATTGTAGAATGGACATGGCAGTTGATTCCTGTCGATAGTAATCTAGCTGAACCTGATGTTAATTTGGAAAACTTTATTGCGACTTTCAAAGAAGCAGTAGATCGCAAATATAACCGACTGATTTGCCGTATCGCCCGTCAACTTCTGCATCCGAAACGGGAAGAAGAAACCGAATTAGGGAATTTATTGACTGATATTATTGCCGAACAAGATCCCTTATCAGATGTAGTGTTTGTGGGAAGTGGCTCAATTCGTGGCACTGAATTAGGGCCTTTAGTAACATTAAGTGACCTGAAAAAAGTTTATCCTTATGACGGCCCTCTCTTCCGAGTGAAATTAACTGGGGCGCAACTGAAGATGATCTTTTCTCATTTTATGAAGCCGGAAAATCGAGTTCCCGGTGAAAGTAATTGTTTCCAGGTTAACAAAGCTGTTCAAGCCGTTTATAATGATACCAATAAACAGCTTGAATCTTTGAGTGTTAAAGGTGAACCCGTCAAAGACGATGGCCAATATACGCTTTGTCTCCAGGAATATCATTACAAGAATTCTGTTCAAAGTCTGAATATGACGATGGAAGAACTCAGTCAATTAGGTGAAGCTAAGGTAATTTCTACCTCATCTCAAGATGTTCTAGAAGAATATTTCTGCTCTCATCAAAACATGAACAGCTATGTAGAAGGACGATTGGTTTACAAGTCCTAATTTTTCCATTCACGAGAGCTTGAAATCCCATGTAGACACCTGTCACGGCAGGTGTTTACAATGCTAGGAAAATCTTCTCAAAGCTGACAGTGATCGCCTTGTTGCAGTTGACGAATTTTAGATTGTTCTGGAGATATTTTGCTAGAATAGTTAGCATTTGTTTTCAAATAGACAGTGCTTCCTGTCGCGACTAAGGCTAATGCAGAGGGAACGAAAGGTATCCAACCTCCTTGTAAAAATACCCCCCAACAACTGACGTACAATGCGATTAAAATCGTTCCTGTTGTGATGATGAAAACTTGAGGCGATCGCACATTTATAACGATCATACCGCCAATGATTGACCAACTCAAAATAAAAATCGCTTCTCCCCAGTCTGGAAACCACCAAATGAGCGGTTGATCATCTAAAACGCTACTCAAAATTTGACTCACCATCTGCGCCTGAATTTCAATTCCTGTCGTTTTTTGAAGGGGTTGATAATGGTAACTGTAGGGTGTTAACCAATGATGATCATTAAAACTTGATGCCGTTATTCCGACAATAATAATCCGATCGCGTACCCATTCCGGTTTAACTTGATCGGCTAAAACTTCAGATAGTGTGACTTGTCGAGCAATTTGTTGAGTTCTACGATAGTTTAGCATGATTTGATGTCCACGCCAGTCTAAACCAGCCTGATAAGCACCGCTTCCCTGTTCTAAAATATTGAAGATCATCTTTCCTAGCTTTAACTTTCCTTCTGATGTTGTTTCAGAAAATATTTGATCATCCACTAAATAACGTTCGGCTAGTTTCCAACTCAAAGAAAAGCGAGTTTGACAACTAGATGCGGCTCCCACTGATAATAAATTGCGACGAATAATCCCATCTGCATCAACCAAAATATTACTAAATCCTTGACGTTGTAAAGGCACTTCTGGGGGCGGAGAAACACCAGGCGTTTCCAGATCACCATATCGACAAATCACAAAAAAGCGATCACTATTTTTGAGACGATCGCTGAGAATTTTATATTGCGGATCAACGGCGGTTTCTCGAAATAGATGCAAACCAATCACTCGAGGTTGATATTGTTCTAACTTTTCGACTAATAAAGCTAGCGATCGCTCTGAAAGGGAATATCCTTTTCGTTCTTCTGGAGGCTGTGACTGCACATCATTTTCTGTAATCGTAACCAGTAATAATCGTTCATCTAAACCTTCATCGGGCTGCATTTGCATGAGATGATCATAGGCTTTGAGTTCCCAAGCTTGTAATCCGCCTAGCGATCGCACTCCCCAAATCATACCTGTTATGGTGATTGCAGATAAGAAAATATTTGGTAATTTCCATCGCCAAAATCTAGATTTTTTCTGAGATAAACCGGGTTTTTTCTGGGTGTTAAAACCAAAAAAATTGGCTTTATTTCCGGCTAAATCTTCCCAACTGGGAGGACTATAAGCTGGATTTTGACAAATCACGGGAAGCCAACTCGCACAGGGAAATTCACGCTCAAAATCATCGTGTAATCGTTCTCTTGCTTCGCGTACTGCTAGATAAAATGGTTGTCCTTGGGCAAAATTTGTGAGAAAATGTTTGAGAAATTCTTGAGCAACGCGATCGGGAACTAACTCCCGCATAACGATCATTTGAGGAATATTCAGATCATCAAGTTTTCTCGCAAGTCCTAACCCATCACAAGAATTAAAAATTGCCAGTTTTAACCCTTTTTCAACAGATTTTCTTAAACCGAACCACAATTGTTCTATCGTTAAACTGTCTTGAGGATTAATATAAATTCGTCCGGTTTCCCCTTCCGTTTCACTATGTCCGGCAAAAAAGATAATATCCCAAGGTTGTTCCCAAAGTTTATCATTAATTTCCTTGTGTTCCGGTTCAACCAAGACAACCGAATCACAATTGGGTAAACTTTGAATAATTTTCAGGTCTTTTTCAATATCAATTCCTTCACTATGACCCAGAATTACAAGAATTCTCACTCGGGAGTGAATCGGATTCTTTTTACTGTCTTTAACCGCTTCAATTTCAACCGGACTTAAGGCTATTTCTGCTTTTTTATAACTTTCAAAAAAATCCCACAGGTGTAGGGGTAACTTGTGGATATCAGCATTATCAGTGCGGATTAAAACCCGAATTTCTTCCTCTTTATTTAGTTCTTCTCGCAGTCGTTTATCAATCAGACGGAAGCTATCAGCCTCTAACCATTCGCTAATGTGAATGCTTAACGTTTGAGCGGAAGTTTGACAGTCTTTAATCCGTTCGGGAATTGAACCTTGACGAATAATCGCCTGCGGTTTTATTCTGTAAGGCGCGGCTAAACTGCGATATTTTTCTTGCCAGTGATATCTTAAATGTTGAGCCAAAGCCGGATTTTCGGGTAAATCCCCTTGTTTTTCTAACAGGGTTTTCCCTTCAGGCGAACGAACTTCTAGCGTGACTCGGAAGCCTTTGGTTTCAAAATCTCCTTCAAATTTCAGGACAACGGATTTACTCATCAACAAACACCCCCGAAATTTTTTAGATTACTATATCACAAAAGCTTCTGTGATGCTAATGTCTCCCCATGATATTTTAATACTAAACTGTTCTCCTAACTCTCCACTAAACTTAAATAATAGTCTTTCACTTCCTCCCGCTTCGGCTTGCATAATTGATTTTCCGCTATTATCGAGTATTATCAATTGTAGTTGTTCGGGAAGATGACTATAAACTTGAGTGGGATAGAGTTCGACTGAAATATTCAATTCTGAGGGGGTTGTAGGAGTCAGTCCCACCAACAAAGCCATCTCTGTTCCCGGTGGTTCGAGAGAGACTATTTTCACTCGTTCTATCGCAGATTTATGAGAGTCTGAAGTCTGAGAAGGAGTTCGATGATGTTGACGAACATTCCATCCTAATTCTAGATGAGAAGGTTGGGTAATTGTTTCAATTGCTTCCCAAGTTTTCTCAAAAATTCCCTGTAACCAATTCCCAAGATTAACATGAAAATTATAAGACTGAACCGTTTCTAATCGTTCAATCACATCTAAAAAATCCTCAAGCGATCGCCATTGATCCAAAGGAATATTTTCCCGATCAACTTGTTCAAGAAATCCGATAAATTTAGCTTGGGTAAAACCTTCATCAAACTGAATAGCCAGATAACCGATTCTCTCGTGCCAAACTTCAGCCGGAACCTCCACAACCGAAGCATCAAACTTGACAGGACGACATTCAATTTTTCCTAAGTTAGCCAGGGATAAATCAGCCACATTGCCTAAAGTTTGTGTGATCGGATTCCAGCTATCACTTCCTTTTAAATCAGTCAAAATTTCCATCCACTGACAATAATGATTAACAGCTAAAACCGCCAAACTATTGCAGTAAACTTGCTCTCGCTTTTGGGATTGAGATTGTTTCCCAGAAAAACTCTCAGCAATCTTTCGGTCTTTGTTTGTTATGGGCATAGTCATCAATGAGTTCATAGCTTTTTAGTTTTGCTGTTTCAATCAGAATATTATTAACCTTGAATTTGGTTTTTAATTTCAACCGAGAACTGCTTGATACATCGTTGATAAAAATCCGATAGCGTTGAAATTTTTATCCCAAAATCAGTAGAAATATTTTCCCAACTTTCCTCTTCGATAATCCGACGCCTGAATATCTCCTGAAAATTGGCTTGAGGATAACCCCGAATATGTTTGCTGGCAAAAATACCATTGACATCTTCCTCTATTGACTGTCGAACTAAATCTGATAAACTCGGAGAATTTTCACCTGATGTTAAACTGCAAGTATCTACAGAATCTGAACCCTGAATTTCCTGATTTTTTCTACCCATGACTTCACGAACTGCCTCGGTAAAAAATCGTCTTTCTAAAAGGAAATTAACCCATCGCATGACCGGAGCCTTATCGGACTTATACTTATCAATATTAGTGCAAATATAAAGCATAAGATTTTGAACCGCAATCTCATAAATTTCTGGATAGTGATCGACAAATTGACTGGGATGAGGATGACACAACCGACCCGAGTTTAAAAGTTCCTGAGTGAGTCGAGTCAGCGCAAGGCGTCGAGAACGACTGAGACGAGGGTGTTGTTGGGCTGTCAAAGCCAACTGTTTGAGGTATTCGTCCTGTTGTAGATACTGATCTCCTGAGTCCACAATTCGTGTTACTCCTTTGAGGTTGACCGCCACCATTACGGCCTTTGACTTCTCTATCAAAAATGAAAGGCTGATTTTACGTCAAGTCAGTCACAGATTAACATAATTTGATATGAGATGTCCTCACGATCCTCGAAACTCCAGCCCTGAAGTCTTTTCAGCCTAAACTTCTAAAAATATTCCTCCTCATCCGTAAAAATACCGAAGCCGAACCGATAGAGAAGACGAACGCCTACAACGTTCCGAGCCATGACCCGTTTTGAACCTTCTCCATCAGGGGTTCAGGCTGCATTGACTCTCGTTTATTCGATAAAGGAGTTCTGACGGATGAGGACATCTGCACTTGACATCTACTCAACCCCCCAACAACACAACCCCAGATTATTTTCTGTGGGGAAAGCTAAAACTCAATATTGGGAGAATTTCTACAACTTAAAATCACCAAAATTGCACTCAAATTCGACATCAAACTCCGAGCGAATTTTAACTCAGGTTCGCTTAGATGCAATTGAATCTGAACTGGCGACGGCTTGTTCTCGGTATATTCAACTCTGTCAAGAACTCGATGCAATGACTTTCCAGAATGAACGATATTCTTGCTGTTGTCTCGACTTAGAACGAGAGAAAACCAGCCATGAAATTTTGGCAATTATCCAGGAAATTGGTCAGCTTGAACTGGAACGTATTCACATTCAATTTAAGCTGATTTCCTTCACTTCTAACCAGGAATAAATTCACCTTTCATCTTATTAACCTTCAAGCTTTTTTAGGGGTAAACAACATGGTTTTTCTTCAAGATACAGCATTTTTTGACACGCAAAACACGGGTATTTTAGTGGGAACTTCCAGTTCCGATCAAATTCTCGGACTAGAAGGCAATGACTTTATTTTTGGGGCTGAAGAAGCCGATCAACTCTTTGGAAATTCGGGTGCTGACACCATCTACGGACATCAAGGAAATGACCTGATTCATGGCGGTTCAGAAGCCGATCTGCTGTTCGGAGGTCAGGGAGATGACATCATCTTTGGGGATGCTGGAAATGATACAATTTATGGGAACAAAGGAACAGATATTCTCATCGGCGGTGAAGGTGAAGATCTTTTTGTCCTGGAAATTGGATCGGGTAACTTTAACATCACGGCAACCGACCTAATTTTTGATTTTAATGTCGCGGAAGACCAGATTGAATTAAAGGATGGTTTGACCTTTGAAGACCTCAGTCTGGAAGGAACACCCGCAGGAGATACAGCAATTATAGATATTAACTCTGGGGAAATATTGGCGTTATTGCAAGGGGTAAATCCTGAGACTTTAACACCAGATATTTTTCTGCCAAATCCAAGCAATACAGATACCGAAGAACCCATTACT
Source organism: Limnoraphis robusta CS-951 (assembly GCF_000972705.2). The sequence continues at coordinate 7,249 of NZ_LATL02000092.1, forward strand.
CTATCTCTAGCCAATGATACCGGACTCGATAATAATGATAATATTACATCCGATCCGACTCTAACAGGAACCGTTACCAATGACGTTGAAATTGCCGGATTAGAAATCAGTCTTGGTGAAGAATTTGTTTCAATAGAGGCAGATATTGCCGACGATGGTTCATTTACCCTGACTCAAAACCAGTTAGAAGAAGCATTAGATATTTCCTTCACAGATGGTATCTATACCGTACAATTACGAACCGTAGATAGTTCAGGATTGCGATCGCTAGAAGTCGCAGAAATAACGTTTACAATTGCTCCCGATGATAATAATGTTACTCCTGGGGAATTAGTGCCTCCTGGAACGGATTTTCTAGAACCTACAATTACCGCCGAATTAGCCAATGATACCGGAACAAATGATAGTGATGGCATTACTTCTGATCCAACGATAACGGGAACCGCCACCGATAATTTTGGCATTGCAGAAATTGAAGTGAGTATTGGTGAAGCATTCGTTCCCATTCAAACCAACATTGCTGCGGATGGTTCATTTACCCTAACTCAAAACCAGTTAGAAGCCGCATTGAATACTTCCTTCGTAGATGACAGCTATACTGTGTTTTTACGAGCGGTTGATACCTCCGAATTGCGATCTCGAGAATTAGCAGAAGTAACCTTTACTCTAGATCCCACACCCCCAACAATTACAGCCCAATTAGCCAACGATACAGGCGATAGTAATAGCGATCGCATAACCACCGATGCAACCATTATCGGAACCGTTAGCGATGATAATGAAATTGTCGCTTTACGAGCCGGATCTGATAATAATTTATTGGATGTCACCAATCAATTAGAAGCCGATGGAGGCTTTGAATTTAACCCCTTGCAAATCGAAGCCTTCTTAGGACAAACCCTAGTAGAGAACCAAACTTACACACTCAAACTCGAAGCAGAAGATGAGTTTGGTCTAGTTTCTCAAACCACAGTTAGTTTCACATTCGCAGATATCCCAGACGATACAACGCCAGCTATTGAACTTCCCCCTCCCGAAGAAGTTCAGATCATCAACGATGATGACAATGAAATCCCTCCCCAGACGGAAATTGAAGAACGAGAAGTTACCGAAGATCCGGGTAATACCAGCCAAGACGCTTTAGAGATAGCCGTTAGTTCCAATGGCTTAATGTACAGCGAGCAAGTCAGTGGTGATGACGAAGATGACATTTATACTTTCACATTAGGAGCAGCAGGTAATATTTCCATAGACCTAAACGGTTTAAGTAGCGATGCGGATCTATTCCTATTAGATAGCAACCAAACCATTATTGACAGTTCCGAAGTGATCGGAATTACTTCAGAGTCAATTACTCGACCAATCGAAGCCGGAACCTATTTTATTCAGGTCAAATCCTTTGATGGTGAAACAACCGATTACGATCTCAACGTTGCCTTTACCTCTCGTATTCCGGGTATTGATCTAACGGGTTCAAATGAGGGATTATTTGAGATCCAAAGCAGCGAATCTAGTCAATTAATTAATCTAGAACCATCACCAGCCGATCCGAACTTAGAAAGCTTCCGAACCGACCCCCGTTTTGAAGGAATTGATGGCAGTAACTTCTCGGTTGTAATTATTGACACGGGTATCGATTTAGATCACCCCTTCTTCGGCCCAGACAATAATGGAGATGGCGTCGCCGATCGCATTGTTTACCATCAAGACTTCTTTGATACCGATGGAGATAAACGAGGAGTCGATAGCAATGGTCACGGTTCCCATGTTTCCAGTATTATCGCCTCCGAAGATAACCTCTATCCCGGCATCGCTCCGGGAGCGAATATTATTCACTTGAAAGTGTTCCCCGATGGTGGAGGAGGGGCAAGTCCTGCGGCTCTCGAACAAGCGTTATCCTGGGTGGTTGAGAATACCGACGAGTTTAATATTGCCAGCGTGAATATGTCATTGGGTGGTTTCAACTTTTCAGAAGCCATAACACCCGATCTCCTCGAAGCCCTTGACGATCCGACGTCACCGAGTATCGTCGAAGAATTTGCAGAAGATTTTTCAGGAATCTCTCAACTCCTAGAAGAAATCGTTGCCCAAGATGTTATCGTTGTTTCCGCATCGGGTAATAATTTCTTTGGCTCGGCCAGTGTACCGGGTGTAGCCTATCCCTCAGCCGATATCAACTCTCTGTCCGTTGGTGCAGTCTGGGATCGTGAAACTGATGATATTACATTCTGGGATAGTGGTGCTATCGACTTTACCGCCGACGCCGATCGCATTGCCAGTTTCTCTCAACGTGACCCCATTTTAACTGATATCTTTGCACCCGGGCCATTTAGCATCGGAGCCGATGCAGATGGCGGAATCACCACTGAGGGAGATACCAGTCAAGCGGCGGCTCATATTTCAGGAATTGCGGTTCTGGCTCAACAACTGGCGGTGGAAACACTCGGACGCCGTTTAACTTTTGATGAATTCCGCACGTTAATTCAAGATACAGGTGAGACGATCTTTGATGGTGATGACGAAGATGATAACGTTGTCAATACCGAAGAAGAATACAAACGAGTTGATGTGTTGGCTTTGGGTGAAGCCATTTTAGAACTTGAGCCGACAACAGAACTTCCAGAAGAACCCGGTTTAGTTCGTTATGACTTTGCTTACCTCTATGATGGTGAAAGCTTTGATAACGATTACTACTTCGGTTATACCTACGCAGAACCCGGCACCTTTAACCTCAACACCTTGTACGATGACTTCTTTCTAACCAACGAAACGGATGCTAACGGTTTGTACTTCGTGTTTGATAATAGCGGCGAAGTTCCCGATGATGCCATCTTAAATTGGGTTTATGTAGATACCTACGTCGATCAAGATAGCACTGGCGAAGTCTTCACACCGTTCTACTTTGAAAACGGCTTTGCTTCCGGTTTCAATGGTTTGGGTAGCGAGTATGATTTCATCAGTTTAGAAGATGGAACCTTCGACGACTTCGGTTTTGATTTTTATGAAGCTGACGGAGTTGAGCAGATCTTTAGTAATACTCGCTTTACCCGAACCGACTATCCTGCCAATAGTGTCCCTGGAAATATGGTTAATGCTGATCTCGATAATGATGGTGCCGATGAATTAATTGTTGCCAATACTGACGATTTTGATAGCGGTTTCTCCATCCTGTTCAATGAAGGAGATGGTTCATTTGAACTGCCTCTTGATTTTACAACCGATTTCTCCTCGTCTGGAGCGGGAGACGATCCTTCCTTAGATGTGGGTGATATTGATGGGGATGGTAACATTGACTTGATTGCTGTTAACCCAGATACCAACGAAGTTTCGATCTACTTTAATGAGGGTGACGGCGACTTATTCACTCTATCAACCTTTGAAGCAGGCTCGCGCCCCGTTATTAGTGAAACGGCTGATATTGATAGCGATGGTAACACTGACGTTGTGTTGATCAACTCCGAAGAATTTATCACTGGTGTTGGGTACAGTGGAGACAGACTATCCGTACTGTTTAACCGGACGGATAATAGCAATCTCACTCTGCCAGTAGGTGAAGGTGTGCGTGATGTGGTCGCGGCTGACTTAGATGGAGATGGGGATGTTGACCTAGCGACTGCGAACGACGCAGAAAATACAGTATCGGTGCTGATTAACTTCGGAAATGTCACATTTTCCTCACCGATTACATTCAATGTCGGAGATCGTCCGGTAAATATTGTAGCCGATGATTTTGATGGCAATGGAAGCATCGATCTGGCGACGTCTGACTTTGGTTCGGATACCGTTTCTGTATTACGAAATACTGGCGATGGCTTCTTTGCTCCGGCTACTACTTTTGAAACCAATGAGTTTCCAAGTACCATGACTTCAGGTGATATTGATGGAGATGGCGACTCCGATCTGGTGATGCGAAATTCAGTGTTCTTTGATGATGGCGATCGCCAAGGAAACTCGATTTCTGTTCTGCTCAATAATGGCGATGCTACATTCAGCGCTCCCCTCAGTTTTACCGTTGGAGAAGTACCGGTTGGACTCATCCTTGAAGATCTCGATGATAACGGTAAGCTCGATATTGCCACATCCAACTTTGACAGTCAGGATGTTACGGTTTACTTACAATCCTAAGAAATTTTAGAGCAAATACACCTCAGAAACTCGGTTTCTCTGTGTGCCACATGATTTATTTAATGGGGTAATCTCACAAGATTGCCCCTTTTTTTTTTCAAGACAGATAAGCCTAGCTTGTTTCGGGGATCAATAAAAATTTTATGAATAAATTGGTTAAATATGTTACTTGCATAAGTTAAAGAGTCTTGGAGATATTCAAGGGATATTTTTTTGTAAATCAATACTCTTTTTATAAAGAAAATTGTTAAAAATATGACTTGCATAAGTCAAAGTCTCTGAGAGATATGTAGAGTCAAAGGGTGCTTTACAAGCAACTTTTTAATCTAAATAGATTCAGGATTTTGAAAAAAATGAAATTTTCTAAGTTGCTAATTCCTACGGCATTTAGCCTTATTTGTCTTGCAATTTTGACCGAAAAAGAGGTTTTATCTGAAGATTTAACCTCATTAACAACTCACCCATCCCATTCAATTTCAGATGTTTTTATAGATATAAAACAGATTTATTCAAATACATCAGATGTAGCAGATAATGGAACACCAGAATCTGAAGCAACGGGTTCTCAAGGTCAATAGCATCCCTGGAGTCATCTATCTTCAGAGAGATAAAAATTGAATAAATTTAGCCAACCGATAGAGGACAAGATCTCAATTATTCAGATAGACTATTCGTTAGTATTCCCAAAGTTTGGAGTCAATGATATGAGTTGGTTAGGTAGACTGTTTGGTAAAAAGGAAGAAGAGAAAGCCAAAAACTCAAAAACAGCAAAAACATCAGTTGCTCAAGCTCCCGCAGCAACAGGGGGTGGTTCTATTCCTTCAGAAAGAGTAGGTTTAAATGGAGAATATGATGAAAGTGGCTTGGCAAAACGAGTCGCTTATGCGTTTGATCAAGATAATCAACTTGATGATATTGAAACACTCTGGGTAGCGCAAACAGGTAGCACAGTCGTTCTCAAAGGAAAAGTTCCCAGTCAAGATCTTTTAAATAAAATGGTTTCTGTTGCCAAAAAAGTCGATGGTGCAGCTAGCGTCGATACTTCTCAAGTGACAGTGAGTTAACCCAACTAAAAAACAGAACAAAAAAGCACTATTGAGCAAAATTTTGCTCAATAGTGCTATTATATGGATGTAGGTAAACATCATAAATCACCGATTTTTTAATTTGACGAGAGTATTAACTGAAAAGGTTAGAGAAAATTTTCAAGAAGAATAACAATGGAAGAATCTAAACAAACTTCATCTGCTCAATCTAAACCAGAAACATCCTCTAATGGAGATTTAGGAAGCTGCATCTCGGAAACACTAATAGATTTTCAAGGGGTGATTGATAGCAGTTTGGGTGTGGCAAGCCAAGTCGTGCAAGCGAGCGCTATACAAGTTCAACAACTCTTTGAAGAAGCAATTAAAGGAACGGGAAATACAATGGCAGCGATCGCTGAAAATCCCGTTGTCAAAATCATCACCAAATTCTTTGGCGGAGATTGGGTAAAAGTAATATTGGGTCAAGTCAATATTGAAGAAGCCGAAGGAAAAGTCAAAAAATTGCGGCAAAAATATCCCCATGAAACTGCCGATCAAATTGCCCACCGGATCATGGTGGACAAGTCAATACAAGGTGCAGGAATTGGATTAGCTACAAATTTTATTCCTCCTTTAGCGGCGGCACTTTTTGCGATTGATTTAGCGACAACAACTCGACTACAAGCGGAAATGGTTTATGAAATAGCCGCCGCTTATGGTTTAGATCTAAATAATCCGGAACGTCGGGGAGAAGTCTTAGGAATTTTTGGCTTATCTTTGGGCGGTTCTAGTGCTTTAAAAGTGGGATTTGGTGTGATCGAAGTTATTCCCGGTATTGGTGCATTTGTCGGGGCTTCTTCTAACGCTGTTATGCTGTATGCACTGGGTTATGCGGCTTGTCGGTTTTATGAAACCAAACTTCAACCCGATGGCGCAAAATTAACGCCGACTGAGTTTTATAAAGAACAGGAAGACTATTTCAAAAAAGCGTTCAAACAAGAAGAAATTATGGATCAAATTCTGGTTCATACAGTCTTAGCAAGTTCCCCGGAAAAATCTTGGTCTGATGTCGTCTCTGAACTGTTACAGCAGGGAAATTTCAACTCACAAACGGCTGATACTATCGAAAATCACCTAAAAAATCATCAGTCATTAGAAAGTTTATTGCAGCAACTCCATCCTGATTTTGCTCCTTCTACCTTGATGCAATGCTATCGAATTGCTCAAGCTGATGGTGTGATTACAGCCAAAGAACGGAAAGTTTTAGAGGCAATTGCTGATCAATTTGACTTAAACCTGAATGAAATAGAGGAAAACTATCAAACTCAATTGAGCCAACAAGCTTCACAACTATAACTGTATCTCTGAAGATAGGGTCAATGAATCTATCCGGCGGTAGAAGTAAAATAGCTCAGCAGTCGGTATATTAAGAACGGTTAGCAACAGTATTGATAGAAAGAGTGAATTAATAAGTGAGTATTGATCTGGTTGGTGGTTTAACCCCTGTTTTTCTGTGCTTTCACCTTAACTGTGAATTAAAGTCAGAAAATCAGGGGATTTTTATTCAAGATGCAAATGATGAGTTGATATAAAGGAGTTAATAATGGCAACCGAATCTTCCCCAAATTTTCCCGATCAAAATCAGCCTGAATATCAAACAAAAGTTATTCCAGATACACCTGTAGCAGAGACGAAGGATGCAGTTCCTGAAGGTCACGATACAGAAAGTATTGCCGATGCGGCGGGAATTGATATACCCGATGGTGAACCTCTAGAAGTTAAATCAAAGCTAGATGAACGAGACGAAAAACGATGGCAACTTGATCCAGATTCGGCGGAAGATCATTAATGAGTTAGCGGATTTTTTAACTCTTTAAAGTCGGAGTATTTGAGGGACGCAAGGGGGCGTCCTGAAGAATATTATTTGCTGTCATTAAAGTCATTAATCGATAGTAATACCCTTAGACCTATCGCAATTCTATAGAAAGGTTGGTAAAATAAGAGATTGGTTTTTGGATTCTCGTATTCCAGTAATCACTACCTAATCATCCAGAGATTTTCCAACTTATATCAAAAGGAAGATGAATCTCTTCTCAAGCTGCGTAACTATAGAAGACAGGTTTTACAAATACTGTGTAAGAGAGAGAGAAAACGATGCCTATCACATTAACTGATGCCAAACGAGCTACACTTGCAGAAAAGCTAGCAAGTATGCGAGAAATTCAAAATTTAATTTTGTCGAATGAGCGTCAATTTCTTCAAGAATGCAGCGATAATGATATTCGCAGTCGCCTGCAAGATATGATTGAAGATGACGAGAAAAACTTGGGCATCATTGAAACAGTAATTACTCAGTACGGGAATCCTGCTGAACCGAAAGAAACAGTTCAAAAAATGGTGAACCACGCACAAGAAATGATGCAAGGTTCGGAGTTGAATTTGTATGAAAAAATGGCTCAACATGAACTGCTCAAGCATGGTCAAGTTCTGTCGGGTTTAATCGTTCATAAAGCAGCACAAGTTGTTGGTGCTGATGTGCAGGAAGCTCTCGCACCTTTAAATGCAGTAAACTTTGAAAATCGCGCTCATCAAGAGCAATTAAAAGGAATTCTTGAATATGTGGGTACTCGTGAACTCACGGGTCAAGAACCGGATGACGGCTTCTGGGCGCAAATTCAAGACGCATTAGCCGCCATGACAGGTGTATTAGGAAGTGCAGCAACTCAAGCTTCTGATGCTTCTGATATGGATATTTTGACCTTGATTTTCATGGATCATCAAAAGACAAAAACACTGATTCGTGAAATTGAAAAGAGCAAAGATCCCAATAAAATTCAGGAGTATTTTGGACAGCTTTACAAAGACCTAACTGCTCACGCTAAAGCGGAAGAAGAAGTTGTTTATCCCCGTGTTCGTTCCTTCTACGGTGAAGCCGATACTCAAGAACTTTACGACGAACAAGCCGAACTCGAAAAAGTTCTCAATGAAATGAAAAACAGCGAACCCACCGCCGAAGCTTTCCCACATCTGTTAAAGCGTGTTAAAGATATGGTTGGCGATCATACTCGTCAAGAAGAAAGCACCATGTTTGCGGCAATTCGGAAGAACATGAATGATAGTCAACGTGAGCAGATGGCAACTGAGTTTAAAGAAGCGAAGAAACGCTTGCAAACTCAAATGAAATAATCTCGAACTGAAAAACCCGAGACGGAGTTTTTGATGCTGTTAAAATAATCTAAAATCTCGGAAAAAAACAGCAAATTTCAACGAATTTCAAGAGTGCTATCTGGATCGGCAAGCCGGAAAAACATCTAATATTGTGCTAATTTCCGGCTTTTTCTATTGTATAATCTTTTCAGACTTCGCCACAGTAATCTGACTTAACCCTCTAAGATTTTAGGAGTTAACCATGACAATTACACCTGATCAAATTCCCGCACAACATCAAGAAAGAAAACCCGGATTAGAGTCAGAAATGACTCCTAAACCTGAATACGACGATCCGAATTATAAAGGCAGTGGTAAACTGCAAGATAAAGTTGCTTTAATTACAGGTGGCGATAGTGGTATTGGCCGTTCGGTTGCAGTGTATTATGCAAAAGAAGGCGCTGATGTTGCCATTGTTTACTTAAATGAAACCGACGACGCTAAAGAAACGAAAAAAGCCGTTGAAGATCACGGTCGGCGTTGTTTATTAATCGAAGGTGATATTCGTAACGAAAGCTTTTGTCACGAAGCTGTTAAAAAAACCGTTGATGAGTTCGGTAAGCTCGATATTCTCGTTAACAATGCTGCTGAACAATATTATGAACCGAGCATTGAGGAGATTGACTCAGCTCGACTGGGTAGTATTTTTGCGACTAATATTTTCTCAATGTTTTACTTCACGAAAGCAGCTATGCCTCACTTAAAAGAGGGTAGCACGATCATCAACACCACTTCAATTAATGCTTATAAGGGGAATGCTTCTTTGTTAAGCTATTCTAGCACAAAAGGGGCGATTTTAGCCTTTACTCGCTCCCTTGCTCAACCTTTAATTGAGAAAGGCATTCGGGTTAATGGTGTTGCTCCTGGCCCCATTTGGACACCTTTTATTCCTGATGCTTTTGGTGGCGATGATGTGAGTAATTTTGGCAAGCAAGTCCCGATGAAACGTCCGGGTCAGCCTAAAGAAGTTGCTCCCTGTTTTGTCTTTTTAGCCTCTGAAGATTCCTCATATATGGCGGGACAAGTTCTTCATCCGAATGGCGGTGTTGTTGTCAATGCCTAAATCAATTAATTGACCAAGATCCGGGAAAAATCCCGGATATTTTAGTTATAGCAGGTCGCGCTGGCTTGTTTACAAGGGTCATGCCTTGAATGTTACCACCAAGACACAAAGACACAAAGAAGTTGTAAACATTAACCTGCTCATTGCTATAGAAAAAAAGTAAATAAAAGGATTGATCAATGCGTCAGTTATGGGTTAAAGTACCAAACGGTCAAGGAAAAAAAGTTCTTAGTATTGCTGAAGCTCATCAAGGGGTTAACTTAGCTCGGTTCGCCGTGATTGATGACCAAGAGTCACAAGAATTAGTGTTAATTCACGTCTCAAATAAAAAAGTTGAAAGTCTGCTAAACCAGTTAGATAATATTCCCAATTTAGAGGTTACTTTGATTCCTCATGGTATCATTGCTCTCCATCCTCCCGCTTCCGAAGCTGCTGAACAAATTAAAGAAGTACAAGAACGCAGTCCCATTGAAATCTTCCTCGGAGGCTTACAAAGTGTAGGTTCCTGGCGAGGATTTTTAGGTTATGCAGGACTCGCCGGAGTTGTGGTTTGGATTGGTTTATTTACGAATACTAATTATTTGCTGGTTGCCGCGATGTTAATTGCTCCTTTTGCAGGGCCTGCAATGAATGTTGCCATCGCCACTTCCCGAGGGGATTTAAAATTACTATGGCGGAGTTTATTGCGTTATTTTGTAGCAATTATTGTCACGGTTTTAGTAGCAGCAATTTTGAGTTTAATTCTCCGTCAAGAAATCCCCACGAGCTTGATGCTGAGTAACAGCCAAATCTCCGCCGTAGCCGTTTTACTTCCGATAACAGCAGGAGCGGCAGGAGCGATTAATTTAATGCAGTCAGAACGCAGTAGTTTAGTATCAGGAGCGGCGACTGGAATGCTCGTGGCTGCCTCCCTTGCTCCCCCAGCAGGAACAGCAGGCATGGCACTGTCTCTCGGAAGAATGGATATTTTTATCGGCAGTGTTTTTTTAGTCCTATTGCAACTGGTTGGGATTAATTTATCGGCAGCACTTTTATTTCGTTTTTATGGAGGTTTATCGCCGAAAGGAGCGCGTTACAATCGCGGCAAACAATGGGTATTTCCGATTACTTTAGGAGTGACAACTTTAGCATTAATTGGATTGCTCAATTGGCAATTTCTCAATTCACCCGCTTTTGAACGTTCCAGTCGCGCTCAACGGGCTACGGCAGATATTCAACAAGTCGTTAAAGATAATCAGTTAGTGAAACTTGTTGAAGCTAATGTTCGCTTTACACGCTCAAATATTGAAGCACAAGATACATTACTTTGTGTCCTGTATGTACAACGAGATACAGGTGTAACAATCTCCAAAGATCAAATTAGTGAACGTCTCACCCGTGAAATTCAAAATTATGTGAATGAAGCCGGATATAATGTTACCCCTTTAGTGCAGGTTACTGTTCTTGATCCTCCCAGTTTATTTTAAAGTAATCTTAGGATTCATTGTTGACCTAAAACTTAAGAAACTTATCGTTCTAAAAGTGATCAATTACATCAGAATAGAGACGTTCAGGGAACATCTCTACATAGCAGGTAATCTATTAAAACTTGATGTTTATTAAAAACATCAAACTCGCCCTTGACATCTTAATCGCTAATATTTTCGCTCTTTAAGGATTAATCCACCTCAAGGAGTTGAATATCTAAAATGAGGTGATCATCTCCAAAAGAAGAATTAACAACAGACAGGACTATATTTGATTCCGAAATCTCCATAATTATAGCGGGGATTGAGGCATGAACATTCGGCACACGAACATAAACTTGTTGACCGACTTCAATTGATATATCGGCGGGCAAACTTTGCCGATCAACAACAAGAGTTGATTCTCGATCAGAAGAATTATAAGCTTGTCTTGCGGGAATAGTTATTGTTTTCGATTCTCCCGGAGTCATACCCACAATTGCCTGTTCTAAGTTAGAGATAACCTCTCCTTCTCCTACACAAAACTCTAAAGTTTCGTTATTCGTTGAAGAACTCAATACATCACCATTTTCAAGTTTGCCAACGTAGTGGACTTTTACTTTACTACCGACTTTAGCCTGTGACATTTCTTTTTTATCCCATTGTTTTAAATGGTTTTAATTTGATGAAAATTCCTTAAAATTCGCCCTTTTCTTTGGATGTTATAAACAAAATAAATCTAGAAACGGAGCAAGCGTTCCTTTTATTAATCATCTACTAACAGCCCGGGATTTTAAAATTTGCTTCTATCGATTCAGAAAAGTTTTGTACTTTTCTACTCCTCAAAAATCTTGCTCATCCTTTGATTATCTAATATATAGAAAACCACTACATCACTCTTGGGTTAGATCTTGGTGTACCTCGCTCGATTCTGATCGGATAACTCCCCAAGAAAAATAATCGCTTCTACTCATTGAGAAGCGGCTCGTAAAATCGGCGCTATTATAAAGATAATGGATGAGATTAGTGATATCATTGAAAATTAATAGTCACAGGATAGAGTCAATAAAACTATTACCATTCCCTCGGGTTATAACCCTCGGACGAATTTAATCCGTTGTGTGATGATTTTGAGAAAAATATTCTCTAAGTTTTATAAGATTTCTAGCTTTCTAGCGACTACTGATTGACAACCATCAACTCATTAATGCCCTTAAATGCTACCGTTTGATAACTGGTTGAGTGTAATTCTGTTGATTGGGGTTTGCATCGCAGTTGTAATCCTGATTGTTTTGTATGTTCAAGGTGTATTTCGCCGACGAATTCACTACAAAATCTTTAACTTTCCTTCCCCAACTGCTCCTGATTTTTCCCCGACGGTTGCGAGTTTATCAGATTCTTTTATCAGCAGCGCTGAGGCGACAAAATTTTGGGTAAAAGCTGATGAAATTCAACCCGCTCGTTTAAATGCAATTCGTTGCGCCCAACATCGAATTCTGTTTGAAACCTATATTATGACTCCAGGTGAACGAGCAGATGCTTTTGCAACAGCACTGATTGAAAAAGCAAATTCTGGGGTAACAGTACAAGTTGTTGTTGATAGTTATGGTGCCAAATCTGTTCCTGAACGATACTGGAAAAATTTAGAACTCAGTGGGGTAGAAGTTCGCTTTTTTAATCCCTTTAGTTGGCGCTCACCTTACGATTATCTCAAACGTAGTCACCGCAAATTACTCTTAATTGATGATCAAATTGCTTTGATTGGCGGCGCCGGAATTTCTGACTATTGGGATGGTATTCCCGAACAAGGAGATCGAGCGCCTTGGTTTGATTTTGAAGCTCAATTTGAAGGGCCAGTTGTTGAACGTTTGCATGGTCTTTTTATTCAGCATTGGCTCGACTCAGGAACAACAATTGATCTGGGTAAAAATCCTTTAACTCAAAGTTCAAATCAAACATTACAAACCTCTCTACCAACGGTATTAATAACTTCCGGTGAAGATCCGTCTTATCGAGATTCTTCTATTCGCGCTCTTTACCAAATGTTAGTGATGTCGGCTCAAAGTCGAATTTGGATTGCTAGCCCTTATTTTTTGCCTTTTTCTAATATCCAAAAACTTCTCATAGATGCAAAACATCGAGGGGTAGATGTGCGAATTTTAACGATGGGTTCAAAAACAGATAAACCCTTTGTTCATTATTCAGCTCGGGAACTTTATAAAAAATTACTCCAGGAAGGAATAGAGATTTATGAATATCAACCCAGTATGATGCACGGGAAAACCGTGTTAATTGATGACAGTTGGGTAAGTATGGGAAGCGCCAACTTTGATCCGCGTAGTTTTTGGAGTAATGATGAGTTAAATGTCTCCACTGCACAACCTTTTTTATGTCAAAATGTTGAAAACTTTCTTTCAAATGGTTTTCGTGAAAGTCACTGCATTAGTTATCAAGAATGGAAACGCCGTCCTCTGATTCAAAAAATTCGCGGGAAAGTCATGCTATTATTTTATTTGCTGTTATAACATGGGTTAACACTAGCATCATCTAGCGACGAATATCAATTATGTTCAATGGGTTTAAACAAACGCGAATCATTCCTAAATTTATCACCTTTATTTTCAGCTTGTTATTCGTTCTATTTACCCTCAAACCCGCTTTAACAATTCCTCCCCCAGTCAGGGAAATTCGCGGAGTTTGGCTCACCAATATTGATAGCGATGTTTTATTTTCTCGACGGGGAGTTACAGAAGCTTTAAATCGCTTAAAAACCCTCAATTTTAACACCATCTATCCGACAGTTTGGCAAGGCGGTTATACCCTCTATCCCAGTGCAGTCGCTCAACAATATTTCGGACAATCTCTCGACCCCACACCCGGCTTACAAAGACGAGATGTTTTACAAGAATTAGTCACCCAAGGACATCAAAAAGGATTAAGCGTTATTCCTTGGTTTGAGTTTGGATTTATGGCACCTGCTAACTCAGATTTAGCCCAACAACATCCCGACTGGCTGACTCGTCGTTTGGATGGAACATTGATTAAAAAAGAGGGAAATGACGAGCGAGTTTGGTTGAACCCTTTTCATCCCGAAGTGCAACAATTTATCCTGAATTTAATAGCGGAAATTGTCACAAACTACAATATTGATGGGATTCAATTTGATGACCATTTTGGTTTACCCTCAGAATTCGGTTATGATCAATATACCGTGAGTCTTTATCAAGCCGAACATCAAGGAAAATTACCCTCTGAGGATTTCTATGAAACCTATTGGGTAAGATGGCGAGCGGATAAAATTAACCAATTTGTAAAACGGGTTTTTGAAACCGTTAAAGCCATTGATCAAGATTGTATCATTTCCCTCTCTCCTAACCCGCTTCATTTTGCTTTACCTGCTTATTTGCAAGATTGGTTTACTTGGGAAAGAAAGGGTTGGATAGAAGAAATTGTTTTACAAGTTTATCGTCCTGATTTAGAACGGTTTATCACCGAGTTAGAACGCACAGAAGTAGAACTCGCCAAAAATCATATTCCCTTTGCAGTAGGGATTTTAAGCGGCTTAAAAAATCGTCCAACACCCATAAATACAATAGAAAAACAAGTGCAAGAAACTCGTCAACACCAATTAGCAGGAGTCTCTTTTTTCTTCTATGAAAGTCTCTGGAATTGGGCGGAAGAATCTCCGAGAGAACGTCAAAATAAACTGCAAAAACTCTTTCCTACTCAAGCTTTACGTCCCTCGGTTTATGGATTAAATTAAACAGAGGGATTAAATACAAATAAAACGCATAGGGAAGACAGCTAAAATCACTCATCAATAGCGTTACTGGAACTAACCCCGCAATATTCCAAGGAATTAAAGGAGAGATCACGACAACGGTATTTTCCAGATCAACAGCTAATTGATTATTATTGAGTTTTAAGCTTTGATATCTTTTTTGAACGAGTTGTTGGGTGAGTAAAATAGCGATGGTTTGTGTACAACCATAGGCGGCTGAAACAGTTCCGATGAACATTGTCGCTAAAAATAACTGTCGTTGAGATTTTGCTTTGTTTAAAAACAGTTCAATGAAGTTTAAAATATGAGTTTCGGCTAATATTCCGGCTAAAGCTGTCGAGACAATCACAATTAAAACGACTTTTGACATGGCAATCATTCCGCCTCCAATTAAAATTGATTGTAACGGAGAAGGTTCATTCAGATAAAATCCCCTCAAGGTAAAATCCAATAATTCCAGAAGACTGTATTGTTGATAAAATATAGCAATCACACTCGCAATTCCGATACTAATGATCATGGAAATTTTGACTTCTACTTGAAAAACTGCTAAGATAAAGATGACTAGCGCAGGTAATAATAAAAGCGGCTGGGGATTGAAAGTTTGAAGAAGTTCTGAGTGCAAAATTGTATTTGTGATTGAGATGGGATACAATTGTGATAATATTAAATAGATAAGACTCGTTAAAATAAAGGGAATTAATCCCGTTTTCAGCATATTTTTAATATTAGTATAAAGTCGAGTTTGAGTCAGACTCGCGATTAAATTCGCACTCGATGACATCGGAGAACAGCGATCGCCAAAATAAGCCCCAGAAAGAATCGCTCCCGCCACTAAATTTGAATTTACCGCACTGTTACTCGCCATAATCATTAAAGCAATACCAATCGTTCCCACGGTTCCAAAGGAAGTCCCAATTAAGAGAGAAACTAAACTTGTTAACAGGAACGCTAATAGGATAAAATAGTTAGGGTTAATTATTTGAATGCCATAATACACTAAACTCGGTACAGTTCCGGCTGTCATCCAAGTCGAAGTCACGGCGCCAATTAAAAGTAAAATGATGACAACAGAAAAAGACTTCTTTGCACCTGAAAAAGCCATTTGCATTAAGTCTTTAAGTAAAAAGCCTCGCCTCAGCAGAACCGCGATCCAAAGCAGTGTAGAAGCCAATAAGGAATAAAAAATAAAGTACCCTTTGAGGGTACTAAAAACTAACAAGATAAAAGATAAAATTAGGGTAATAAGTAAATCCATGCACATTAGAGCAGAGAGGAGACTAGAGACGGAATACGATGTTTAGAAGTTTTCTGACTCCATCAAGATGAATTGATATATAGCGCTACTTGAATCGGGAACAGGGAACAGGGAACAGGCAACAGCAGACTATGAAAGGATTCTAGGATGTAGAAATGTCCTAACCGAATTTTGTACTGCTATATTAACGGACTTAAAAACAAAAAGAAAGGCAAAAACTTTATCTTTTTTAGGGCTAGAATTGAGTCAGGATAAGTTCGATATCCATCCCAAATAACTCAAAAATGCTTCTTCTTTTTTTTGGTGAGTCTGATGCACCCCAATCAAGCAATTTAGTTAGAGTTTCTAATCCTCAACTCCTTTAAATCATCGTTGGCTTCCGTTTCCGTTTCCGTTTCCGTTTCCCTTGGGTTTAATTGCTGTTTTTTCTCGTATTTTTCCAGCCAATCTCGCCCCAACTGAATCGTCACATCAGACTCTAAAAATCCCGTACTTTCAACCACCACTTGTCCAAATCCTAAAGCCCGTTGAATCGCTTCTGCACTCTGAGTATCGCCATCTTGAGCAACAATTCGAGTCACATCTAAAGGCTGAGTCCAGGGTTTAGCAACCTTAACATTCCAGAATCCGTCTTCGTTAAGTTCCACCACAAAACCATCAACCGCAGCCCAATCATCTGTGCTATCTTGAATCGCAATTCTCAAATCTCGGCTATCAACATTTTCAAAGCGCCAAGAATCATAGCCAAAATCAAAATGTTTAGCCAAAATTGCATCTAAGCGGCTGTAGTCTGGTAGCCAATAACTGGCTTTATAATCTTCTGGATCGCTAAATTTCCCCGGAACCATCAACATCTCAATATCTTCGGGCTTGACATTACTAGCAAAATTCACCAACGCCACTAATTCCTCTAAGCTTAAATTCGTGTCAATATGAGACTGAATAATCGAAACAAGCTTCGGAAGTCGGGAAATCGTCCCCACATTTAACGCCTGTTCCATGAAAGCTCGCATCAACATTTGCTGTCGCTGAACCCGCCCAATATCACCTAAACTATCGTGACGAAATCTCAAAAATTGCAACACTTGAGCGCCATTAAGGTGATGTTGACCCTGTTCCAAATTGATATATAAATGTTGGCTATCATCGCTATATTTCATCTCCTTGGGAACATAAACATTTACACCTCCCAAAGCATCAATCAGTTTTTCAACACCGAGAACATTCACCCGAACATAGCGATCAATACCCACACCACCTAACAGTTCACTCGTTGCTTTTGCACTCAAAGCAGGGCCGCCAGAATAGTTCGCATCATTAATTTTAGTCATCCCCATTCCCTCAACATAGGTACGAGTATCACGGGGAACAGACAAAACTTTCAGCTTCTTTTCCGCCGGGTCAAACCTCAGCAACAGCATCGTATCCGATAACCCTTTAAACGAATCTACAACGGCGTGATATCCCAAATCTTCCTGTGATTCATCTTCCAAGTCAGACGTGAGAACCTTAATCCCTAAAACCAGAATATTAACGGGACGAGTTAACTCAGGAAAACGCAAATTTCCCCGAGCCATTTGACCCTTAGAAAACACAGCCGCCTCTTCCGGTGTCAGCTTTTGCTGCATCAACGGCGTGG
>NZ_LATL02000093.1 GCF_000972705.2 Limnoraphis robusta CS-951
ACCCAACAGTGAAAGATAATTGTTTAGTTTCACTTTCTTTAACTGTTAGGTTTCACTTCGTTCTACCCAACCTACAGAGATTCTGTTTTCACTCGTTGGCGAATCATTTCTAAATTGGTTCGATAAATGTCTAATTTTTCTTGTGCTTCCGGTGCAATAAAAGCATCTTCGGGTATACTCTCTAAAAGATTAACGGCTTTTTGCCATTTGTCTTGTGCGGTTTGCCAAACTGTTAACGGATAGGGAGGTTTCTGCACGATAACAGAAGCTTCTAGGGCTAATTTTTGAGCCGCTTCTAAGTTGTTTACTGATTTTTGTTCTTGAGCGATTTTTTGAGTCACGGAGTTGTAGTCTGTTCGATAAATTTCCAGTTGCTTTTGGATTTGTTCAGAATTAGCTGTATCATTAGAAACAGCTTCTAATAATTGAATCGATTTTTGCCATTTATTTTGTGCAGTTTGCCAAACCGTGAGCGGATGTGGTGAATTTTTGATCATCTCACCCGCTTCTAAAGCTAATTTTTCAGCCGATTTTATGTTGTTTTCTCCGGTGACTTTTTCAACAATATTCACCGTGTTTTGTTCCTGTTTCCTTTTGAACGTATTTTGAGCTGAAAAACCAACTATTCCGAGTAGGGGAACCAGCAAAATTAACACAAGGGGTAAAGTGAAAGTCTGTTTGATGCTGTCCGGTTTTTTCTCGTTATTTTGAGCCTCGATATTCGCTTTTATTTCTCGTTCCTTGATTTGACTTTCTAACTCGTTGATTTGTTGTTGAATCCGTTCTTTTTCTTCCTGTCTTAGTTCCGATTCTCGTTGTTGAAGTTGTTCTTGATATTGACTGTGAAGTTCCGATTCTCGTTGCTGAAGTTGTTCTTGATGTTGGAGTTTTAACTGACTTTCATAATTGTTAAGTTGTTCTTGATGTTGAAGTGAAAGTTCCGCTTCTCGTTGCTTGATGTTTTCGGCTTCCTGAGTTTTTAATTCGGTGATTTGTTTTTGCAGTTGATTAACTTTGTCTGAAAGTTCAGCTTCTCGGTTTTGAAGTTGTTCTTGATGTTGGAGTTTTAACTGACTTTCATATTTTTCAAGTTGTTCTTGATGTTTAAGTGAAAGTTCCGCTTCTCGTTGCTTGATGTTTTCGGCTTCCTGAGTTTTTAATTCGGCGATATGTTGTTGAAGTTGGTTAATTTTCAGTGTATATTCTGCTTGTCCTTGACGAGTTTGTTCTTGGTGTTGACACTGTACCTCAGCTATTTGCTGTTGAAGTTGGTTAATTTGAGTTACAAGTTCGGCTTCTCGTTCCTGATTTTTTTCGGTTTGCTGACTTTTTAATGGGGTAATTTGTTTTTGCAGTTGGTTAATTTGCTCTAAAAGTTCGGCTTCTCGGTTTTGAAGTTGTTGTTGATGTTGACGTTTTAAGTTGGTAATTTGCTGTTGAATTTCTTCGGGTTGCTGGTGTTTTAATTCCAATTCTTCTTGTCGTTTTACCTCGGCTTCTTGAGTCACGAACTTTTCCGATTGTTCTTGAGTTAATAACTGATAATACTCAACCTTAGATTTTAGTTCATCAATAAATTTTACCGCTTGTTCTCCTTGAACATGATCGGCTTGACTGACAAATTTGTTCAGAGAGGCTTCCAAACGCTGAAAATCTTTTATTGAGTAGTTTAAATGACTATCTTCGCTTTCCAAACTTGCAATTTCTGTCTGAATAAACGAAATAATTTCGCGAAGCAATTGCAGAACTAAATCAAAAGTTTTTTGAGAAGGATCGAACTGAATGATTTGGCAAAGCAGTATCAACAGCGAACTGTGTTCGATCATTCGATCCATCATTTTCTCTAGCTTTTCTCGACGTTGATACCAAGCATTTTGCTCTGATTCATTGGCAAACATCAACTCCAGTTTATCGAGTTCACCAAAGGCTTGATGATTTTTCCGTTCATTTTCGAGAGGACTATTAATCCAGAGCAGTTTACTGTAAAATGCTTTAATTTGCTCGAGAGTCTGCGGTCCAACAGCATGGGGTTGTTCGCAGAACGTTTTCATCGAGTCCAACAAACTTTGAAATTCACCTTTGATGTGCAGAATCGTTGCAGTGTTCATAAAATTTAGTCCGAAGGGGGTTAATTGTCAAAAAAGTTCTCAGAAAGTCACGAACCCTTGCTGAAAGTTTGTGGTGAAAAACTGACTTTAACTGAAAACCGAGACACAGAGAACACCCCAACGAACCGAGGCGGATAAAATGCGATCGCGCCTTTACAATTATCAAAGAAAACCTAACAATAGTATAAGCTCATAATTCCTTACTGGCTATCAACGAATTGATGATTGTTTTCAAACCTGATTCTCAAATGTTCAAATCCCTTCTACGCCGTCAAGGACATTTTTTAACTCGCCTGACTGTCCTTTGTCTCACCCTGAGTCTAGGGCTTCTAATGGCGGTTTCCCCAGCTTGGGCGAATATTGAGGATGATCGCTTCGATGGGAATATTTTCGCCTTGTATGGGAGTAATGGTTCTCTGGTTCCGCCCCGAGTCACCCTAGCCGAGTCTTTCAAACGCTCAAAACCCGCTTTGCTGGTATTTTTTCTCGATGACAGCCGCGACTGTAAACAATTTGCGACAACTGTTTCTCAGCTTCAGCAATTTTACGGAAGAGCGGCGGATTTTATGCCGATCAATGTCGATGCAATTTCACCTGTTCCCTCAGAAAATGTCACCGAACCCGATCATTACTATAGAGGTTTTGTACCTCAAACCGTTTTAATTGATCAATCCGGTAAAGTCGTTTTAGATGAAGTCGGTTTAGTGGCGTTTGAGAAAATCGATGATCAGTTTCGGAAAGTGTTTGATTTACTTCCGCGATCAGAATCAATAGAACTTAAACGTACACCGCTCAACGAGATTAATATCGAACTGGTTGAAACTCAAAAGTGATCTTAAACTGAGGTTGTCGGTTTTCTAGACAAAAGGAACTAGCAAAAGAGCGGAAAAACAGTTAACATCTTTGCTAGTACCTTAATCTCAGGTCTAAATAGCTCCACTCTCTAAAATAATCATCAATTTTGATATGACTTCTACACCTTCTACATCTTCTACGCCTAGTGAAACTCCTGCTTCTCAAAGCCCCCAAAAAGCCCCTGAACCGCAACCGAGCTATGTGAAACTCGCCATGCGAAATATGGTGAGAAAAGGAAGCAAATCTTTATTTCACTTTTCTTTAACAGCGATCGCCCTGTTGGGTTTCCTGGTGGGTGTATCTTATATCACTCGATAACCGCAAATTCTCGGAAATGGGGAAAAGAGAGTTGTTGAAAATAGCAAATTTCGGAAAAAGTTCAGAATTCAAGTTTGACAATTTTTTAGATGATTTCTTTTCCCTATTTTCTATAATAATGGCGAGTAAATCAGTGAGCATCTGTTTTGAAAATGGTATTAATGAGTCAAGTTTCACTGTACGTTAACATTCAAGACTATTTCTGGCTGGGTGAGGAGTCAGTTACCCCACCCGCATCGGAAAAAAGTCGATCTGAGGGGAAAGACTCCTGTCCCATTTCTCCCGAAACTTGGGAACAATGGTTTAGTCAGTGGTTTCAAATTCTTAATCCGGATATTCCGCAAGCAGGAAGTTACGAGTTAAGTCTGCGTCTGACGGATGATACTGAGATCCAACAACTCAATGCCGAATATCGTTCCGTAGATGCACCGACAGATGTCTTAGCCTTTGCTACATTGGAGGTAGGTTGCCCTCAACTCCCTGCTGGGGTGTTTTCATCTGAATCTCTTTACCTGGGTGACATTGTGATTTCTGTTGAGACGGCTGATCGACAAGCTCAACAGCAAGGGCATTCTTTGAAAATCGAGCTAGGATGGCTGGCGGCTCATGGACTTTTACACCTCCTGGGTTGGGATCACCCTGATCAACAGATGCTGATCCAAATGCTTGATCAGCAGGTTATTATGCTGCAAGCCGTCAATTTAGAGGTAAATGCTGCAACCATCCAAGTGAACTTAGCCGAATATTCACCAACTCTATTGGATGAATAAGAAACAAACATCTGAAGAAAGGGTCAAAGAGGAGTGAATTGAATGATGAAAATTTTACTAACTTTAGCTTCTAGATTGGCATTCTACCCAAAAAACAGGACTCTATCCGTAAAGTCCGACCCCAGTTATGTTAAATTGCTGGCAACGTGTTAAATTTCTTCAAACATTGATAGCAAAATTTACCTAGATGTCTCAAAAGTACCGACTAAAGGATATAACTAATGAACTTAAATGAACCCTCCATCGCACCCATGCAAGCCCGATTAGTCTCTGTTCCTCATCACCGCTCTACTAAAGTATTAGGCCATCTTGAACCGCCTCCCTCAGCTCAAAGCCGCTCAAGTTCTTCTTGGACTGTCGCTTCTAATCTATTGGTGAGTTTCCGATACGCTTGGACAGGTGTCACCTACGCCTACAAAACTCAACGAAATTTTCGGATTCATACCGTTATCGGCACCCTCGCTATCGGCTTGGGCTTTTTTTTACACCTGTCTTCCGTAAAATTAGCGGTGATTGGTTTAACCATCGGAGCGGTGATGGCGATGGAACTGTTGAATACAGCCATTGAATCTGTTGTAGATTTAACCGTTGGTCAGTCCTACCACGAACTGGCTAAAATCGCGAAAGACTGTGCGGCAGGAGCCGTTTTAATCTTTGCGATCGCAGCATTATTAGTGGCGATGATGTTGCTGATTCCCCCCCTACTGGTGCAACTGGGGCTAGTGACCGCAGGAGTATAGTCTTGATTATTGTTATTGATAATTATGACAGCTTCACCTACAACATCGTGCAGTATTTAGGTGAACTGGGTGCTGAGTTACCTGTAGCTAATGAAGTTCGCGTCTATCGTAACGACCAAATTAGCGTTGATCAAATCAACCAGATGCAACCCCAAGCGGTTGTCATTTCTCCGGGGCCAGGTCGTCCAGAAGATGCGGGTATTTCTCTGGAGTTGATCGAACGCTTAGGCCCCCAATTACCGATTCTGGGAGTCTGTTTAGGTCATCAGAGTATCGGTCAGGTGTTCGGCGGAAATATTGTCTCAGCGCCGCAACTGATGCACGGTAAAACCTCTAGCGTTCATCATACAGGCGTGGGAGTTTTTCAAGGTTTAGAGAATCCTTTGAGTGCAACCCGCTATCATAGTTTGGTGATTGAACGTCAAACTTGTCCTGAAGTGTTGGAAATTACGGCTTGGGTAGAGGATGGGACGATCATGGGTGTCCGACATCGGAACTATCCTCATCTTCAAGGCGTCCAGTTTCATCCAGAGAGCATTTTAACCACTAGCGGTAAACAGCTCCTGAAAAACTTCCTGCTGTCACTGTAGGAAATTTGACTTTCAATCTCCTTAATCTATCCTTGATTTTTAATCCCCGCTTTCTATGAAACGGCGAAAGTTTATCCGTCTGGTTCAAACAGGTGTATTAGCAGGTTTTTCGACGATAGGGATCGAGCGATCGCTCTTGGCAGTCGCTCAAACCCCTAGTTCGAGTAATGGCTTAACAGTACGCTGGCTGGGTCATACTTGCTATTTCTTCTCGGGTGGCGGTTTGCGAGTTTTGATCAATCCCTTCCGTCAAATTGGCTGTACTGCTGGATATCGAAATCCGAAGGTTGATACGGATTTAGTTTTGATTAGTAGTCGCTTGCTGGATGAAGGTTCAATTGATGGATTTTCGGGAAATCCGGCGTTACTCTACGAACCTGGAGTGTATCAGTTCAACGGCGCTCAAGTTCAAGGGATTCGCACAATTAAAGATCGCCAACAAGGACGCAGGTTCGGGACGAATGTGGCGTGGATGTGGAAACAAGGCGGAATCAAAATTCTGCATCTGGGGGGACTCGCAGGGCCGATTGATATTGAAGAACGGATTCTGATTGGACGGCCTGATGTGATGTTTGTTCCTGTCGGGGGTGGGCCGAAATCTTATACCCCAGAAGAAGCCAAGCAAACAATCCAAACTCTCAATCCGAGAGTCGTGATTCCCATGCACTATAAAACTTTAGCGGCAGATCCGGCGACTTGTGATCTGGTTCCTCTGGAGAATTTTCTAGAAGTGATGGGGGAAACGCCAGTTCAGAGAGTGGCTAGCGATACGGTGACTTTCCAACCCGGAAATCTGCCTTCTGAGGGTTCGGTGATTGAGGTATTGAGTTATCAGTTTGGCAACGGTTCCCCAGGGAATCCGGTACTCTAAAACAACTGACATACATTTGTTTGAACGAATTTTATCGCAACCAATTCTCTAAACTCAAGGCAGGCACACGCTCAAATTCACGAGTATTTGCAGTCACAAGAGTCAAGTCATTGGGCAGATCTAAAGTGTGACATCATCAAGGGGTAATAGTCCCTCATCCATGTCCGGAAAATTATCTGTAATGTCTTGCAACGTCGTCAGCAGGGAAAGCAGAGAACGGGGAGGAATGGGTTCAATAATTAATCGATGACCTTCTTTTCGTAACAACACCTCTGTGCCTGATAGGGCAAATTCAGGGGGAATCGTTAGGACTTGATCTTGTCCATTCCTTAAGAGAGAAACATGGCATGAGTTTAGCATAAAGCGACCTCCTGAAACTTTGGTTGCATAGATTTGTTTCCACTCGACTGACTTTTAATCATACTATTGAATAATAGTTTGTTTCCATTCTTGCTCCCAGTCAGAAACCCGGTTTCTGGCAACTTCCCCTAGCTTGCCTATATTTTTCGTTGATCAACCAGGTTTCTCAGGTCTTTCAAACTGACTCTAGAATTCAATAAAATCAAGTTCTCTGGAGAGGACTTTTACAATTAGACAGAGATTTTAATCTTCAGGAACCGTCGGATTATCGTTAGACTCAAGTCTTTCAAAATCAACTAAATTAACCAACCCGTAATCATCCTCAGAGAACTGATATTCGCCTTGTTCTAGTGCCTCTGCAAATGTCTCTAAATACGCTCGAAAACTCGGTGCAATCAGTCCTCTTGTTGATTCTTTCCACTCAACAATAATCACTTGTCCAACATTCCCACCTGTTGCGGGGGCTAAATCTACACATTCACAAGCCCCGTTACTTTCGAGAGTAAATGGAATCCATTTTGGGTTCCACCAACCGTTCCAAATTCCCTCAGAAACGTCTTCAGGATCGCAGATAAATTTCTCATCTAAAAACTCTGGCCATTTTTGAGAGATTTCTATTATACCTTGGAGAGAGAGGAATTCCAAGTGTGGAAATAGGGAATAAGAATCCTCATGTTGTCCGTTATGAATGCGGTAAGATTGCTGAAAATCTTCTGGAAATTTGACACCAAAAATTTCTTCAACCTGGGCAATTTCCTGATCTGTCGCCCCGGAATTTAGACTTTCTAGAACTTGCGGTGCATGGGCTGTTAACCAATGATCAATTCTTTCCCAAATTGTGTTCATATTCTTTACTTACTAATTTTCAACATTTCACAATGTTTCTGGATCAAGCTCTTGGGTTTTACCTGCACGATACTCATTCATCGCCATAGCAGCAAGTTTAGCAAGAGTATCGGGAGAACGAGAGAATACTTCATCCCAGCGTTGCTCGTCTTCTAATTCTTCGAGAATCATCGAAGCGATTCCCTCCGGGACGCTACGCGATCGCACGTTTAAGTAACTCAGTCATAGCTACTACACTTTAACAATAAAAATGGCACATATCTATTATCGTCTATTCTTCACTTTCTCCTTCTTCTATTTCTACTTCTTCCAAGAACTGGCCATCTCGATTCAGTAAATACCAAAGATCATCATAGAAAAAGTGATCAATAGTTTTAATGTGTTGTTTAAGTAAGGAATCAATAACCATATTTGGTCGAATATCACAATAATACACACCCTCTAATGGATTCAACTTGATAGTATAAGCTTTAAAATGCCCGGGTAAGAAAGTTGCACTAATACCAGATTGGTTCTCTTTCTTAGTTTTCTTTCTCTGCACGTCATTTAGGAAAATAGCAATATGAGGCAAATCGGTACTGGTTAACTTGCTATATAAAAACTTATCTACAAAAATTTTATCAATGCGATCCTTACTAGAAGTTTTCACTGAACCAATAATTTTGAGTTGATCTTCTTCACTTATCAATAAATCGTGTTGATAACTTGTAGTACACAATATCTCATTGTTATCGTCTTTAATTGGTACCTGTACTGTTCCAGCAACGCAATCTATACCTAGCTCTGAAATAATGAGACGGATTAAACGCTCAAAAAGATCTCCGTTGACCTTACGAGCTTGATTAGAGCGTCCTGAAGGCAAAGCATCAAGAGCAGCACCAATAGATTGCTGAATAGTGTAAATGGTACAAACTAAAACGTGCCTTAAACTATTTGCAGGTAACTGTCTATCTTTTAGCTGTTCAAGAGTTTGTAAAAACTCAATGGAAGCCGTCTCGAATGTACTTTCTTCATACATCAATAAGGTATTAATTGGACGTGTAATATTGTAGTCTGCATCATCCCTATATTGATAAAATTGATAGTGATTTTCATTTTGCGAGACTATTTTAGCCTGCAAACCGATCTCAACAAAACTTAAATATTCTTTGCAGAAACTTATGTAATCTTCAAGAGTTTGAAAACGTTCTTTATCTGTTGCATGATTAACCAGACTTGTTAAGCTCATCGTATGGCTCCTCTTCTTTCAGCATTTTTACGATCAAAAGCGATCCATTCTTCTTTTGTCATGGGACGAACATTTTCTATCCGTCTGAACGCCCAATCATTGTACTCGATATTCAGATCGCAGCCTATCCAACGTCGATTCAGTTGTTCTGCAACAACAAGAGTTGTTCCCGATCCGGAAAAGGGATCGAGAACTAAATCCCCTTCGTTAGAAGATGCCAAAACAAATTTTCTTAATAACTCTTCGGGTTTTTGGGTGGGATGAGGGGTGGTTTCACCCATACCGTTACAAGTTGTGGGAATCTCTATCACATCCTTTGGTTTTGCACCCCTGGGGTTGGGTGTCCAATTGTCCCGCTTTTTTCTTGTTCCTTTTCCATAGGCACTCGTCTTGGCTTGGGGATGGGAGGGGTATTTCAAGGTATGTGCGCCGTAAGGAATTCGTACATCATCTACATTGAGTTTAACGCTTTTTGATTTCCGAAAATGAAGAATACTTTCGTGAGAACGACCCCAATCGTTACCCAAATTCGCTTTATTTTTGTAGTGCCAAATTAGCCAGCGACACCCCTTAAAATATTTTGATGCCGGATATTTTATATCGGCTAAGATTTCAGAAAATCCACAAATATACAGAGAACCTGTAGATTTCAAAATACGCGAAGCTTCAACAATCCACTGAAGCGACCATTCAACGTACTGCTCTTGATTCTCAAAATTATCCCAATCGGCTTTTTTAATATTGTAAGGCGGATCGGCAAAAATTAGATCGATACTTTCAGAATCAAGAGATTTCAGCCAATCAATTGAATCACCTTGATAAAGTTGCCCATGAGCATGGGAATATTGAAGTTGAAACCCTTGTGCTAAGGGTTTTATGTTCTTCTTAATTTGTTGTGTTCCAAACTCCAAAGCGAAAGAGAGTTGTGTCCCGTTTGGAGCTTGATTTGAACTAGCCACTCTAAATTAATTCTCCTCTCTTCATACCAATCACGGTTTTGAATAATCATAGCACATTGAGGTTGGATTTTATAAAAGTTTACTCAAGCAGGAATCTCTTCTATGAAGTTAGGTCTAATTCGATCATGTCTTAGGTTAGTTATAATTTGGCTCAAAAAGGACTAATATAGACTGTAGGTTGGGTTAAACGCCAGTTTAACCCAACAATAACAACCCTGTTAGGTTCAATCAAGCTCTGGTTTGTTGGGTTTCGTTCCTCAACCCAACCTACTTGATTTCAAATTTTATCATGTCTTAGGGTAGTTATAATTTTGCTCAAAAAAGACTAAAATAGATAAAGTTCCTCCTGACTAACGTCATTTTTTCTATTCCTATGCACCTAATTTTATGCCATACCACCGCAGATTTTGATGCTTTAGGCGCCGCTGTTGGACTGTCACGTTTGTATCCGGGAAGTAAAATCGTTTTAACAGGCGGTTCTCATCCAGCCGTGCGAGATTTTTTAGCCTTACATCGAGATGAATTTCCCCTCATTGAACGACGTTCTGTTAACCCAGAAAATATTCGTTTTCTAACCGTTGTTGATACTCAAAATCGTCAACGTTTAGGGAAAGCATCGGAATGGTTTGATTTACCCGATTTATACGAAATAACCGTCTGTGATCATCATCCCGATAGTGAGTTAAATATTCCTGCAACAACCACTCAAATAGAATCCGTTGGTGCGACAACAACGTTAGTCGTTGAAAAGCTACAACTTGCCGAAAAACAAAGCCAAACTGAAGACACAAAATGGCTATTAACCGCAGCAGAAGCAACGGTAATGGCGTTAGGAATTCATGTGGATACAGGTTCACTCACCTTTGAAGGAAGTACAGCCAGAGATGCCTTAGCGTTGGCGTGGCTGATGCAAAAAGGCGCGAGTTTACAGGTGATCGCAGAATATATTGAACCGGGATTTTCACCCGAATTACAAGATTTACTCACGACAGCTTTAGAACAGTTAAATCAAGTCACTGTTCATGGTTATAAAGTGGCTTGGATATTGTTAGAAACGGAGGACTATGTACCGGGTTTATCGAGTTTAGCTTCCCAACTGATTGAGATTACCGAAAGTGATGCGTTATTACTCGGAAATTGCCAGCAACGTCAGAATAAAGAAGCTGAACGCTTAACGATTATTGGACGTTCCCGCATCGAACAAACGAACCTCAATCAACTATTTAAACCGTTGGGTGGTGGAGGTCATCATCAAGCGGCTTCTGTGGTTATTAAAGATACTAATCCCTCAGAAAAATTAGCAGAAATTGTCGAAGCATTTCAAGCACAAATTCCTCATCCTCCGACTGCAAAAGAGTTGATGTCTTCTCCCGTTAGAACTATTCGTCCTGAAACAACCATTGCAGAAGCCCATCGAATTTTACTACGTTATGGTCATTCCGGTTTATCAGTTGTAGATGAACAAGATCAATTAGTGGGAATTATTTCTCGGCGTGACCTTGATATTGCACTGCATCATGGGTTTAGTCATGCTCCCGTTAAAGGGTATATGACGCCGCAATTAAAAACCATTACACCCGACACAACGTTACCGGAAATAGAGTCATTAATGGTGACGTATGATATCGGACGTTTACCTGTTTTAGACGGGAATAATTTAGTAGGAATTGTCACCCGAACCGACGTTTTACGACTGCTTCACCAACAACAACAGCCGAAAAAAACGTTAATGCAAGGCTGTATTCCCGGTTCAACTTGTGATTCTATTCAACAGCTACTTGAACAGCGTTTGGCGCCGCCTTTATTAGAACTCTTGAACCGACTGGCGGAACTCACCCAACAACGGGGTTGGCAACTTTATTTAGTAGGGGGAGCGGTACGAGATTTGTTATTAGCTGATCCGGAAAAAACGCTATTACTGACTGATATTGATTTAGTGGTTGATGGTTGTCATCAAAGTTTAGAAGTCACAGAAAACCCTCAACAAAAAGCTAAAAATCCGCCTGCTGTTGAATTAGCCTCTGCTTTACAAAAATCCTATTCTAATGCTCGTTTAGATGTTCATGGACAGTTTCAAACGGCTGCTTTATTATGGCATAATGATCCGATTTTAGATTCATTATGGATAGATATTGCAACAGCGAGAACAGAATTTTATCCCTATCCCGCAGCCAACCCGGAAGTTGAAGCGAGTTCAATTCGTCAAGATTTGTACCGACGAGATTTTACGATTAATGCGTTAGCCTTGCGTCTAACTCAACCCCATCAAGGTGAATTATTAGACTTTTTTGGTGGGGTTAATGACTTAGAAAATCGAAAAATTAGAGTTTTACACGCCAATAGTTTTATTGAAGATCCGACGCGAATTTATCGAGCGGTTCGGTTTGCGGTGCGACTGGGATTTGACATTGAGTTTCAAACGAAAGATTATATTCAATATGCGATTAATAGCGGGATTTATGAAAGAGTGCAATCACAAAATTATTCGGCTCAACAACGGGTTCCGGCTCTGGAAACTCGCCTGAAAAGTGAGTTAAAATATATTTTACAAGCTCCCTACTGGAAACCTGCGTTACAATTATTGGGAGAATTAAAAGCATTACGGTGTATTCATCCGACGTTAGAATTGAACCCGGAGTTGTGGCGACAAGTTCAATTTGTAGATCGGTGTTTACTTCGTTTTGATGCCGAGAAAACCTTAACCCATTGGCAGGTACGGCTAGAGGTGTTAATTGCTCATTTAGCGCCGGAATATCGAGGCGATGTTGCGGAAACGCTGCAATTTCCTGTAGACAGCACTGAACGACTTCAACAGTTAGAATCTGCTAAAGCCGAGGTGGTAAAATTGATGCCAGAATGCCAACTAGCCAGTCAATTTTACAGACTGTTAGTGCCTTATAATTTGCCAATGTTGATTTTAATCGCAGTGCAATGTCCGCGATGGGTTCGACGTCGAATTTGGCAATATTTAACCCATTGGTGGAATATCAAACCGTTGCTGAATGGCAATGATTTGAAACAATTGGGGTATAAACCAAGTTCTCAGTTTAAACAGATGCTCGATGATTTGTTGGTTGCAACACTAGATAAAGAGATATGCGATCGCAAATCCGCAGAAGCCTTTATTCAGGCGAAATATTCGTTGCTTGGGGACTGTTGAGCCTAATCTGCTCAGATGGACATCCCACACAATATTGATGTTGGGTTGTGCCTAAAAACGGTTTGACTTTCCCCAAATTAGTTGTGACCATAGGGGTCGCGGCATCCTAAGTATGCAACATCAAAACTCTCTCCAGAATCAGTAGCTTCGCTTTCTAAGCCAGCGAGAATTTGAGTGCGGCTGAGGCGAGCATTTTGACGAGTAGTGCTACCTGTGGTGCCATTTGTCCAGCCACTATCACCCACTTTGTACTTGTAGCCACAAACGATATCTTGTCCGCTTGTACCGAGGGCTTGAGCAGGTAGACCGACATTGAGTCCGACGAAAGCAACTGTGATGATACCGATAAGCTTTTTCATCCAAAACCTCCTAGTATATGGTGTACTTGCTTGGCTTTAATCATTACTTTATAGGTTCTTCCAATTTGGATCAGTATCTATCTGCACGGATTTAATAAATTAAAAATGTTATCCTAATAACAAGCCATGAATCGCAATTTAGCTTTCAATTTTGGCGGAATCAACTGATTGAATTTACCTTTTATAAAGAAAAAATAAAGTTAAATTGATTACACTTTTTCAGCCATTCAAAGACACCTTTTTCTAAGTTTTAATATTCTCTCAATACTAAAAATAAATCAAGTCAAGACTTGAGACTCAACAGAAGCGGGTTTACGACTTTTCAGCCAATAGGTTGTCATTTCGCCGCGACCCTTGACTTGAACGATCCCTCGTTTTTCTAGGACATATTGATGCTTTAATAATTCATAGGTCGCTTCTGTAACGTGTATTTCGCCCACTTTCCCGTGAGATTCCATGCGACTGGCGATATTAACGGCATCTCCCCAGAGATCATAGGAAAACTTCTTTAACCCAATCACACCCGCCACCACAGGGCCAGTATTAATCCCAATTCGGAGATTGAGTATTTTATTATCTTCTCGTTTAAATCGATAAATTTCTTGCTGCATATCCAGCGCCATTTGAGCGATCGCTTCTGCATGATCACTTCTGGGTTTGGGTAGTCCTCCGACAACCATATACGCATCTCCGATGGTTTTAATTTTCTCTAACCCGTGTCGTTCCGCCAAGCGATCAAAACTAGAAAAAATTTGATTGAGTAAACTAACTAATTCCGTCGGGGAAATTTGAGAAGCCAGTCCGGTAAAATCAGTAATATCCGCAAATAAAATCGTCGCCTGTTCAAAGCGATCGGCAATTAAACCCGGTTGTTGTTTAAGCTGTTCAGCAATCGCTTGAGGTAAAATATTCAGTAAAAGCTGTTCTGATTTTTCCTTTTCCACTCGCAAAGCATCTTCAGCCTTTTGACGTGAGGTAATCGCTTGATGAATCTGATCAAACATCTGCATAAAGGCAGAAATCACATCTCCTAACTCATCGCTGCGTTGAATAGAAGCCGAATAAAATTGAGGCGGTTCTTGATTTTGATAAATTGATTTTCCCGCTTTGATTAAATCCAGTCGGAGATTTAAAATCGGTGTAATCACCATTTTTTCTAAAACAATCATCGTTCCGATGACGACAAAAAAGGAAATAATCAGCACTAATCCAGCAATTCTGACAATAAAAAATCTAACTTCTTGCGTGATTTGATCAGCATCATGGCGAACGACAACTAAATAATTATCTTTTAAAGAGTCGAGATTACAAGCAAAATCATAGCGATCGCCGGATGCTGTGTTTAGATAGAGACTGTCACCTTGTCTGGCTTGAGAAAACGACAGTTGAGGCGGTTCGCCAAATTCTCCGATGAGTTGTCCGTCGGGAAGTTGATATAATGCACCGCCTAAAACCGGATCATCAAGCTGATTGAGATGAATTAATTGTTTTAAGAGTTCGGCTTGTGACTGATAAGGATAGGTGGCAATAATCCAAGCAACTTTACCCGAAGACACCATCGCAAGCTGTTGTAAAAGTTCCTGCTTTCGACGATAAACAGAAGGAACTAAAATAATCAACTCAATCAAAAAAATACTGGCTAAAATCCAGATCGAGATCCGCTTAGATAAACGAGCCTTTAAAAATCTAAGCAACGGTCTCCCCTGAGATGACATTGCTCAAGCCTCCTGTGAAAGTTAGCAGAAATTGTATTAAAATGAATTGAGTATAAAGGACTAGGTTTTTGCTCTTATTATTAATAGACCTTCTGTAGCTCGGCATCCGCATTAGACCCTGAATTTGATGACAAGTTTCACAGTCTCAATCTTGAGCTTAACACAAACATTCAGAACAATCGTTCACTCTAGTCAGCTTTGGATGAGTTTTCGGTACAATCAACAGAAGGATTGCATCCTAGAATGAATCGCTATTTCAACCCAGTTTCCCTAACCTATGACCGAGCAACCTAACTCACACTCTCCTAATCCTACAGAATCGGATAGAAACGCAGAGAGTTCAAATGGAACCCCTGCCAACAATGGAGTGATCTCCTATGCTGATGAGGCGCAAGTCTCGACAACCCGCGAAGAATTTGAACAAGCGGTTGCGATGTCTGCGAGTAAATACAGTCTAACTGGAGATTTAGAATCAAAGTCTCCAAGCAACTTTCTAGCCTCTGTGATCACCTTAGTTGCCGTTGCAATTATGATCCTGGGGTTGGCACTGGATAATATTTGGGTTGGATATCTCTGCGCCTTCGTTGCTTTATTTGCATCCCTACGAATGATCTGGCCGAGTTGGGGACAGGTTTGGACAAGCCTGATTCCTCCAGTATGGCGGAGCTTAATTATTGCCAGCTTTGGGATTTTAGCGGGGATCGCAGGTTTACTGATGTTAAGCGGCTCCAACAAAGATTTTGGCAGTCGCAATATTGTAATTAATTGGGAAGCGATCGGTGCGTTAGGGGAACTGATCGGCGCTTTAGGTCAGATTTTAATCGCGATTTTGGCGGTTTATGTCGCTTGGCGTCAATATGTGATTTCTAGAGATTTAACCATCCAACAAAACTTAATCACTCAACAGCAAACGATTGATGCTTACTTTCAAGGCGTCTCTGATCTGGCGTTAGGGGAGCAAGGACTTCTCGAAGACTGGCCGCAAGAACGGGTGATTGCAGAGGGACGAACCGCCGCCATAATACGCAGTGTGAATGCCGAAGGCAAAGCCAAAATTTTACGTTTTCTCTCGCAAGCTAAACTGATTACTCCCCTGAAACGCGATCGCCATCTCGGTCGGCCGATCCTCGATGGTAATGGTAGCTATGCCGAAGATCGTTTAGAAGGAATTCGGGTGATAGATTTGGGTGCAATGTTGGCTTGTTCAGATTTAAGGAAAACAGACTTACGCCGAACAGACTTAGCCGAAGCGAATTTAGTCAAAGCCGATCTCAGTGGTTGTGATTTGGTACGTGCTAATTTATCCAGGGCGATTCTCTTTGAAGCGAATCTCTCCCACGCAATGCTAAGAGCGACAAAACTGTTTTACGGTTCATCGGAAACTGCAACTCCCCGCAGTCGCACAAAAATGCCGAACTACGAAACGGGTGAGCATACAGGAGCAGTGCTTGAAAATGCTGATTTAACCGGGGTTGAGGGTCTATCTGATGAAAACCGCTATTATTGTTGTGCTTGGTGTGGTTCTAAGTCGAGAAAAACCATTCCCGGTGGTTGTGAAGGGATTCCCAACAAGTTAGGACGGTAAAACAGTGAACAGTTATCAATATTCACTGGTGACTGTTCACTGTTTCTTGTGTTCCCAGGCGGCTTGAAAAAATTCTTGTTCACAGAATAGGGCGTAACGGTAGATACTATGAGCGGCAGATTCATTAATAACATAGCGATTGGTTAGATTTTCCAGTTGTTGAGCGAGTTGTTCAAATTCATCGCTACTATAAGTTTTGATCCAGTCGGTGTATTGATGATTAGGAATTTCGGGTTGAGCGAGTTTTTGCCCTAAAAAAGCATACAACCGCATACAGGGAGTCATGGCAGCCGCGATCGCACCAATATCTCGAGTCCAAGCTGTGCTTAATAAAAATTCGGTATAGCGACGGGTGGCGACTCCGGGTTGAATTGTTTGTAAGTCAATCTCCCAAGCTTTTGCATAGTGTTGATGCAGTTGCAGTTCTTCGAGTACCCCGTTGGCGAGATGATGAAATAGGTTAAAACCTTCCCAGTCGGGAGCTTTAGCCGCAGCCAGACTATAGGCGCGAGCAAAGGCTCTGAGAAAAAACGCATCCTGTCCCACATAAAAGACAAAGCAACTTCGCGGCAAAGTTCCCTGAGCAATGCCTTGGACAAAGGGATGTTCAAGACAAGCAATGCTCAGGTCTTGGTTGGCTTGCCACAGATCGCTCGATATCATAGAAGTAGAAGGTTTTTACTGCACTTCATCAATGAGTTTATCTCAAAAACCCGGTTGAATCTACCCTCTATTCTCAACGCTCTCACACCCGAAATCCCTATGAATGATCTTCGTATTTTCCATACCATTAATCGTCTAACGTTTGGCTCTACCGCCGGACTGATTCAACAGGTTAAAAAGATGGGAATTGAGGCTTATATTCAAGCTCAACTCAAACCCACATCAATCACGATTCCAGATCCTTTAACTCAAAAAATTCAACCCCTCGATACTTTGTCTTTAACGCCCGGTCAGATTTTTAAACAACAACAACGGTTGATCGAAGAAGCGAAAAGGCTCAAGTTAGAGCCAAAAGCTATGCAAAAAGTTAAAGGAGATTTTGAACAAAAAATCCGCAAACAAGCTGAACGGGGACGGTTGCTACGAGCTTATGAAAGTCCCCGACAACTCCAAGAAATAATGGTTGATTTTTGGTATAATCATTTTAATGTTGATGGCTTGCAAGGCGGACAAATTCGGCTGTTTTTTAGTTCCTACGAGCAACAGGCAATTCGACCTCATGTTTTGGGAAAATTTCGTCAACTTTTAGGGGCGACAGCCAAGCATCCGGCGATGTTAGTGTATTTAGATAACTGGCAAAATACCGCCCCCGGAAGTCCAAAAGCCAAGGGAAGATTTAAAGGACTGAATGAAAACTATGCCAGGGAATTGTTAGAACTTCATACTTTAGGTGTAGATGGGGGATATACTCAAGCTGATATTATTGCATTAGCTCGAATTTTTACAGGTTGGGGAGTTCCTGATCCGCCTGCCAAGCGAGTTGAAGATGAAGATGGGTTTGAGTTTGAAGGCGATCGCCATGATTTTGAGGATAAAGTGTTTTTAGGTCATCCCATCAAAGGCAGAGGTATAGAAGAAGGTGAGGAAGCCTTAGATATTTTAGCTCGTCATCCGGCGACGGCTCAACACATTAGCTATAAATTAGCTCAAGCCTTTGTTGCGGATAATCCCCCGATTTCTATCGTGAAAAAGATGGCGGATAAATTTTTAGAAACTCAAGGCGAAATTAGCCAGGTTCTCAATACTTTGTTTACCAGTTCTGAGTTTTGGAGTCCTGAAGTTTATCAGGTGAAGTTTAAAACACCTTACCGTTATATTGTGTCTGTGATGCGAGCAGTGGATGAGGTGAGTAATTTTGACTCTATTAATGGTTGGCTGAAACAGTTGGGAATGCCTTTGTATGGGTGTTCTTCACCGGATGGTTATAAAAATACTCAGGAGGCTTGGTTAAATCCTGATACCATGATTCGTCGTAGCAGTTTAGCTATACCGTTTTCTAAAGGGATACTGAATGAGAATAAACCTGTAGATCCTCAAAAGTTAGTTGAAACGATAGGCAATCGTTTGTCTACAAAAACCCAAGAAGTGATTAACAAAAGTTCGCCGGATCTAAAAGCGGCTTTGGTTTTAGGGAGTCCAGAGTTTATGAAATATTAGAAGATTCAGGAACAAAAAGGTTTGGATTACTTCATTACTACTTAGATATACTATTCTGGTTTGCAATCCCCTAACATCTCTAATCATATTATCATGTTGAAGCGAATTTTATTCATCGGTTTAACCTCATCTTTGTTTTTTCTGTTTCCTGACGTTTCTAACGCTCAACTCTTACCTCGAACTTCTGAACCTGGAGTGAGAGTAGCACAGCAAATTCCTGAAGAAAAACGAAAACTCATCGAAGAATTTCTCGAACTTACAGGAGGAGAAAAAACGTTTCAGCAAGTCAGTCAAGCGATGTTGTCTCAGATGGAACAACAGTTTACAGCCATGTTAGGTTCTGACTTAGTAGGATCACCGCAACTTTCACCCCAAGAACGTCAACAAGTTGCCGCTAATATGAATCGAGAAATGAGCCGCATCGCTCAGAAATATAATCAGTTATTTCTCGAACGAATTGATTATCAAAAGATTGTTGAGGAAGTTTATTATCCCCTCTACGATAAATATTTTACCAATGACGATTTGCGGGTATTAATTGATTTTTATAAGAGTCCAACAGGACGAAGAACCATTGAAATCATGCCGCAATTATTGCAAGAATCCGTTCAACGTACCGCTCAAGTGATTGCGCCAACCGTCACCAGTATCATTCAAGAAATAATCACTGAAGAATTAAAACGGATCAACCGATAACGAAACTGCACTTATATCGATTGACTTTTTAAAGCGATCGCCGCCAGTTGAAGAACTTTTCTAAGAGGTTTTGTTGCCATTGGTTTTGAGCAAATTTCTGTTTTTTCAACAGTAATCCGGCTTTACTATTAACTTCAGATAAAGTCGGATAAATATGAATTACCGTTAAAGCAGAAACCTTTAAATTATTAGCCATTGCTAACACAACTTCATGGATTAATTCTCCGGCTGACGGCCCGACTAAATGAGCGCCTAAAATCTCACCATTTCCCCGTGTTATAATCTTAGCAAATCCTGATGTTTTGCCTTCCGCTTGGGCGCGATCAACTCCCGAAAAAGGCTGTTTTAACACATAAATATCCTTACCATAGCGTTCAATGGCTTGTTTTTCAGTTAACCCGACTCGTGCTAATTCCGGGTCAGTAAAAGTCGCCCAAGGAATGACTCGATAGTTGGCTTTACTCACTGGAAAAAATAAAGCATTGGTTAACACAACAACTGCTTCATAACCCGCTACATGAGTAAATTGATAGCCACCAATTACATCCCCACAAGCATAAATTCGGGGGTTTGTCGTTTGGAGTTTACTATTCACTTGAATGCCTTGTTTTCCGACTGCAACCCCTGCCGCTTCTAAATTGAGGGATTCTACATTCGGAACTCGTCCAGCCGCGAGTAAGATTTCATCCGCAATAATGGTATTTTCTCCGGCTTTAATGTGTTTTTTACCCGCTTTAAATTCAACCTGTTCAACGCGAGTTTGAGTTAATATTTTAATCCCTTCTGAAATCAGTTGATCCTGTACAACTTGGGCGGCTTCTGGGTCTTCTTTTTGGAGGAGATGATTTCCACTTTCAATGATTGTGACATTTGAACCCAAGCGAGAAAAAGCCTGTCCTAATTCACACCCAATAGGCCCTCCTCCAATAATCACAAAATTCTCGGGACGTTCTTGCAGAGAAAAGACTTTTTCATTGGTTAAAAACCCTGCTTCTGTTAAACCAGGAATGGCCGGAATTGCAGGTCGAGAACCTGTAGAAATCACAAACGCTCTGGCTTTGAGTTGACGTCCGTTGACTTCAAAAGTTTGGCGATCGCAAAATTTTCCATCCCCAAAAATAACATCTACTCCTAAGCCTCTAAACCGTTCCGGTGAGTCGTGAGGTTCAATGGTTTTAATAACCGTTTGAACGTGATCAGCAGCTTTTGCAAAATCAATTTTTGGGTGTTCGGTATGAACCCCAAAACGAGCGGCATTTTTGACTTCATAAGCGACTCGGGACGCATGAATTAAAGATTTACTAGGAACACAACCAAACCATAAACAATCCCCCCCTAAGCGATCGCGTTCAACCAGTGCAACTTTTGCCTTTAATTGGGCGGCTGCACTCGCTACAACCAGCCCACCTGAACCCCCACCAATAATCACTAAATCGTATTCAACCGCCATTATTTCCCCCTATTTTAATTAACTTTCTATTATTTCATCCCAACAAGCTGAATTTTCTCTGAGAAATCACTGGGTAGGGGTTAAGATTTTTTCAACTTAAGACTGTTGGGCAGAAGAAATATCGGCTGTTGTTGGTGTTTCGGTGTCAGAACCGGGGAAGAATTTCTGCTTGATCCAAGTTGTCAGGATATGAGATAATAACCCCATCGGCCCTGCAAATAGACACAAAGCCAAAGAATGAATTGTCCAAACTCCTGTTTTTTGCCCTTCTAAATAGATATAACGCCCAACAAATAAATCCATCACTAAAAAGTGAATCCATCCAGTAGCGGCGGCGGTTTCATCTGCAAAAAAACGAGCAATATCTGCTAATTTTGGGTCGGATAATGCCGCAGCGTTTTCTGGGGTAATACTGCTGACAAATAAATAAATATAGACCGCAGCCAGCAGGACAAAGGGAATATAAGACTGCATGACTTTTCGGGTAATTCCCCAGTTGGGCAGAATAATCATTAAGGCCCAGAAAGGCAGGACAAATAGGTTTGCACCTGTAAAAATTTGTTCGATGGGAATCAGCATTTTTTGCAGTGTTTTGAGAGAAGTTGCGTTATTATTTTATCATTTTTTTTCAATTTTTCAACCCGAATCTAGGGGCGGGTTCTGCAAGATTGTTTCGGGTAAAATATAAATCTGTATGAACCCGCCCTATAGGATTTTTTATTGATTCTCTGGGGCGGGTTTATTAAGGTTGTTTGTGGGAAATCTAGATGGGTTCGGAACCCGCCCTGTTATAGATTTATGCTATAGATTTTAAAATTTAACGGGATTCACCATCTAGGCGATATTCTCGAAAGTTTTCTTGAGTATTGCCATCAATTCTTAATACAGCGATCGCTTTATTTTGGGGATTTTTAACGACATAATACCAAGTAAACCCTGTGCGATTATTAATCACCTGTAAAAGTTCAGGTTTTCCGGCAAATGCTGCTTGAATGGCTTGTTCATATTCTTTGGCTACAAATGTTCGATCAAAGCCATTATTTTTATTGTAACCTTCCCAAGAATTGTAACTCCAAATTACCGTTTCATCTTGAGTATCCGGCAAATACAACGTCATCTGATTCACAAAAGATAATTTGACAACACTTTGTATCAGTTCATGCAAAGAAAGCGGTACATTATTGCGGGGTGGGGTTGTAATTTGACTAATTTGTTCCACCCATTTATCTTGTAAATTTTGCATTTGTTCAGCCGCAATTTCTTTAAACACTTGAGTGCGATGAACAGTGATGCGATTATTAACCCAAGAGAGAACACCAATTAAGGCTGAAAAGACTGAAACTAATCCCACCATATACAGGAGATAAGTCGTTTTTGGGGCTTCAGGAACAACATTAGAACTGTCTAACTCTGGGTTCCGTTTTAGAGAACCAATTGCACTAACAATTTCTTGAATTCCTAATACAAAAGTAATCGCCACCCCAAACACACTTAAAGCCACACTCGCCCAAAATATTCCGAATAAAACCGCTTCAACTTTCGCACTGAAAATATCCCATTTCAGAATTTCATCAAAAATCCCCAAAACCACTAATGTCGCACCCAGTAATAAAAGTGCAATAGTGGTTGCAACAGTGAATGATAATAGCTTAATGCGTCGTCTCATCAATTAATTCTCCGGCTAAAACGCCTCTAAAAGAAAGGTTAAGATTTTGGAGACTCATCAAAAAGGAATGCTATCTTACATCCTATAGCATTGTGATTGTAGGTTGAAAAAGCTATGACTGGACACGAACTCTTACTGTTAGGATTGCTTCTGTTACCCGGTATGGCATTGTCAATCCTGATTATCGGATCGTTTGCGGCTGGAGGTTAATCCCGTGTTGCAGGAGGGAGGCGGGTGTCTCCCTTTTAACACTAATTTTGAAGAAGTTTTAACTAAAATTGTAGGTTGGGTAGAACGAGAGTGAAACCCAACAAGCTCAAATTGTAGGTTGGGTAGAACGAGAGTGAAACCCAACAAGC
>NZ_LATL02000094.1 GCF_000972705.2 Limnoraphis robusta CS-951
TTCAGCTTTCCCAGGCGTTCCTCTAACTCCTCAAAACGTTCATCCAGTCTTGTTTGTAGCTGTTCTAATTCCTCTCTTATATCAGGGGTGTCTACAGTGTCTACAGAACTGTTAACAGAGGTGTCTACAGTGTCTACAAGACTGTTAACAGGGGTGTCTACACCTTGATGGATGGACAGTAGCAGTCTCTTAGCTGCAAGGTTGAGACTTTCACCGGGTTGACATTGCTCTCTAAGCCAGTCCAAGTCACTGTTTGAGAGTCTAAAGCTAATCATTTCACTTGCCATGTATACACCTGTCTACACTACCTGTCTACAGTGTATACGGTAGGTGTCTACAGTGTCTACACTATCTGTTTACTGGTGTCTACACCCTACTAACAGGTAGACTGGATTAAAACATCATTGGCCATGTTAAAAGACTTAAGTTACGGCGCCTTCGGACTGTTGGTGATGATTCAGAAAAAGTTTAGCGATCGCCCATTCCTTCTAAAAGACGTTCTCAATCGGGGTGAGTCAGCCAGCTCAACTAAGAGACTGTTGAGGGAACTGGTAGATGGAAGTTTTCTCTCATCTGGTCAGCTCAGACAATCAGCAACAGGTTACTTCTCAATCCCAAGTTACCGATTGATTCAACCCTTGCCTATTTCCTTTCTGAATGATGAGGCAACAGACCAGTCAGTTAGAGAGACAGTAGAGCTGAGACAGTAGAAAAATTGAGAGTTAAGCATAGAGGTTCAGCACCCTTCTGTTAGAGGGGTGTTTTTTACTGATCCATCACAGTGATCCACTGGATCAGACNTGATGAGGCAACAGACCAGTCAGTTAGAGAGACAGTAGAGCTGAGACAGTAGAAAAATTGAGAGTTAAGCATAGAGGTTCAGCACCCTTCTGTTAGAGGGGTGTTTTTTACTGATCCATCACAGTGATCCACTGGATCAGACTGGTCTGAAATCAGTTTGTAAATGGATCAGTCTCAAACCCTTGACAGGACTAATATCCAGACTACTGATCCACCTGATCCACCTAAAATTCAAATTTAAACTTTTTAATTGATTAAATTGAATAGTAACTGGGGCAATTAGCTAACGGCAAAATGGAGCGAATTTAGGTTTCGCTCCAAATTCGCTCCAAATTCGCTCCAAGCTTACTGAAAAAGGGTTAAGTTGTAGGGCTAAAAGAACGGAGAGGGTGGGATTTGAACCCACGAGAAGCTATTAACTCCTACTCGATTTCAAGTCGAGCGCATTCGACCACTCTGCCACCTCTCCAGTCAATATTTAGTTTTGATCTAAAGGGCAGCGATTTGAGATCGAATACTGCCTCTAATTTCAAAGCTAGTTTAAGATTATAGCATAGATGCTGCTTCAACAACAGGTTGAGGTTGGCGATACAAAATTTCTTCTTCGGCGATGCGAAACTCTGGGTTCACCCAAACTAATTTCGCCTCAGACACCTGACCTGCTTCTAATATCACCAGAGAAAAGTTGCGTTGCTTATCGGTTCCTCTGTCCTCAATACGGTTCACTCTCGCTGCATTTAGATAAACTGTCCCCTCCGAACCCACCTCAACACATTTCCGCAGACGAGTTTTGGTATGGCGAAGATTATGGTGCATATGACCAAAGGTAACTAAGGGAATCTGTTTTCCTAAAGCCCGAGTTTGAGCGATCGCCGAGGCAAAATCCGGATCGCCGTAATCTCCTCCTATCGGTTTCCAATCTTTGCCGCAGGGGTCTTCTGCTGCTTCTCCTAACCCCGTCGGCCCCGTATGACCTAAAAAAATCACTGTATTCTGGGTTGAACTTTGGGCGGCTTCTACGATGCGACGGGTGGAGTCTTCAAAACTATTCACCCCAAACCATTCTTGATAGAATTGACTCTCTCTCCATTCTGGCCCGCCCCAAGTAAAGGGACGACTACCAACCACTGTAAGCCCAAATTCGGGGAAATCTCGCTTTCCGTAACCGACATGGGCTTCTCCCAACAGATCCATTTGCTGTTGTACCCAATTTTCTTTTTCGGGGTCGTAGGGACAATGTTTGCGTCCCCAACTGGTCATCGTATACCAGGCGTCATGGTTGCCGAAAACGGCTGCTTTGGGGAGGTCTAGGGCGGCGATCGCTCTGACGACTTCTACCGCTTCGTTACCATAATCCCCCACAAACAGCACTAAATCTACGCCTAACTGCTTGAGGGCGATCCCGTCTTCTTCCTCCCATTGGTCATGTACATCACCGACAACAGCAATCTTAATGCTTTGCTTACAATTTTGATTCATCTCTTACTCTCTTGCCTCTCTTATTCTACGATAGGCAATTTCAGACCTTTTTTTGAACGGTGGTGTCGATCGCAACAGACAAGTCACCTCGATCTGCCGCATATTTTGGTGAAATCAACTATAATTAGAAGTTACGTTTTGTTAACTCCTGAACCGGAAAGGCACAATTTATGTTCACAACCACACTGTACCGACAAGCGAAATCTGAAACAACCCCTGATGATTTGTTTTCCGCTATTAATGACCTAAAGCGGGAGTTAAACGCGGTTGTCTTGGCTCACTATTATCAAGATCCCGATATTCAGGATATTGCTGATTATATCGGAGATTCTCTCGGTTTGTCTCGTCAAGCGGCTGAAACCAGCGCGGATGTGATCGTGTTTGCGGGGGTTCATTTTATGGCGGAAACGGCTAAAATTCTCAACCCCGACAAATTAGTATTATTACCGGACTTAGAAGCAGGATGTTCACTGGCTGATACTTGTCCCCCTGAAGAATTTGCCCAGTTTAAAGCCCAATATCCTGATCATATTGTCGTCTCTTATATTAACTGTAGTGCGGCAATTAAAGCGATGAGTGATATTATCTGCACCAGTTCTAATGCTGTTGATCTTGTGCGGCAAATTCCCGAAGATCAACCGATTATTTTTGCGCCAGATCGCAATTTAGGCCGTTATGTTATGGCAGAAACAGGTCGAGATTTAGTGCTGTGGGATGGGGCTTGTATGGTGCATGAAAACTTCTCAGAAAAGAAGATTGTGCAGTTAAAAATCCAATACCCGCAAGCTGAAATTATTGCTCATCCAGAATGTGAAGAACCTGTTCTGCGTCATGCTGATTATATTGGTTCAACGACAGCATTATTGAAATATGCTCAACAAAGTGACTGTTCAGAATTTATTGTAGCAACTGAACCGGGAATTATTCACCAAATGCAAAAAGAAGCCAGCAATAAACAGTTTATTCCTGCCCCACCGATGAATAGTTGTGCTTGCAATGAATGTCCGCATATGCGTTTGAATACGCTAGAAAAACTTTATCTGGCGATGAAAAATAGAACCCCAGAAATTACCCTTCCTGAAAATATAAGGCTAGCGGCATTAAAACCTATTCAACGAATGTTAGAAATGAGTCGTTAAATTTCANAAAAAGAAGCCAGCAATAAACAGTTTATTCCTGCCCCACCGATGAATAGTTGTGCTTGCAATGAATGTCCGCATATGCGTTTGAATACGCTAGAAAAACTTTATCTGGCGATGAAAAATAGAACCCCAGAAATTACCCTTCCTGAAAATATAAGGCTAGCGGCATTAAAACCTATTCAACGAATGTTAGAAATGAGTCGTTAAATTTCAAGGGTGGGCAATGCTCACCCGAAACGGTAAAATTGACTTCAGTAATGGCTGCGGGTTTGAGAATAAAATTAGAGCAGTGATAATAAAGGTTGTCACAGCAGCAGTTACAGGATTTTTGAATGAATAATCAGCAGTCGAACCCCAACTCAAAAGGCAGTCGTTGTCTTTGTCAGTGGACGGTGATCCGCCGAGTTTCTCCCCAGAAAAAACAAGGCGAGGAAACAGAGAATTCTATAGCTGATCAAATCTTCCCAACTCCAGAAAATACAACGGGTATACCCGATGATCTCAAAGCGGGAATTGAATATCTCTGCGGCTTTTCTATCGATGATGTGAAAGTTCATTATAATTCTGCTAAACCTGCCGAGTTAGAAGCATTAGCTTATACTCAAGATCAAGATATTTATATAGCGCCCGGTCAGGAACAACATTTACCCCATGAAGTTTGGCACGTTGTTCAACAAATGCAGGGTCGAGTTCAGTCTACTTTGCAGGTTCAAAATACATCCGTGAATGATAATATTCTTCTAGAACAAGAAGCGGATAAAATGGGGGAAAGAGCGAATAAATTTAAGATTGATAAAGAAAATAATATCAGTTTTCCCAAGATAATTAAAGCATTTCAGAATATTATTCAGAGAAAAATTGGGCTAGAAATAGAAGTTCCGATGGATTTACAAAAAGGGACTCTTAAAACAGAAGCGGAAAGAAAAGAAGTCTCTCCCTTTAAAACAAAAAGTCGAGAATTACCCTTTATTTCAGCCAATGATGGATGTATTAAAAAAGGTCAATCTGCTATTATGAATGGTAACTCTTGGAGTCTGACTCCTGATGGTTACGAG
Source organism: Limnoraphis robusta CS-951 (assembly GCF_000972705.2). The sequence continues at coordinate 4,478 of NZ_LATL02000094.1, forward strand.
GATAGTTGGTATTGTGAATATATTACAGATCCCGTTGATGAGGCGGAAAGCCCCCAAGGATTAACTCGTATTGTAGAAGACCTAAAAAACTGGGTAAGCGAGAATTTAGTAGATTTAAAAACAGGAGAATATATTCAACTCGCTGAAGATTATGTCGTAGGATGGCATCCTTTTCAAAAGGGTAATGAAATATCAGGATCATTTCATGTGACAGCAGGAGTGAGGCTTGATAGAATTTTTGAGATGTTAGAAAAAATTGCCCAAATTAACAATACTTCTCTTGAAAACAATCAGGATTATTATCACGGATTATTGATCGGAAAAGCTGATAAAATTGTGATAGATCAGGCTGTTAATTATACTCAAAAAATAAATGAATCTTTGGAATATAAAGGCTTGGTTGCTTTGATGGGCAGTTATGTTGGGGGTCAGTATCGATTTATCAACCATCAAAATCCAGAAATGAGTCTGAACCCTAAAATCCGAACGGGTAAAATATTAGTTCCCGTTTTAAGCCGAACTAACCTGGGAGAAATTCGACAACAGGTTAAAATTAACAATAAAGAAAAATTCTTGAATTATGTTTTAATGGCGGCAGGAATGACAGAAGAACAAGCGAATGAGCCGCTTTTTCCTCACAGTTTAACCGCCGGAAAAGAAACAGGTCGAAGTATCGACGCTAATCCCAAAATAACTATTTCTGAGTGGGTAAATGGGGTTTTGAATGGCGAAGATCAACAGTGGTCGGATCAAGATTTTTCGATGGAATCTGTTGGCCCAGAATGGAAAACAATTTCTCCAGAAGGGGTTTCTATGACTCATCGAAAGCAGGGTGCAGTTTTGGAAATTCGCAGCTTTGACTCTTACAACCTTCCGGTTGATCAATGGGGAGACTTTACAACTGAGGTGGTTTTGTTGTTTACTAAGCTTAATGAATTGCGTTAATCTACCTGCGATTAATGGAACATCTGATTATTTTTACTCGTTATCCTGAAGCGGGGAAAACGAAAACTCGATTAATTCCCGCTTTGGGGGCAGAAGGTGCGGCTGAATTTCATCGCCTAATGACTGAAAAAACAGTTAAAACGGTGAGAGAATTTGCCGCATCTCATTCGGTTTCAGTTGAAATTCGCTACACAGGCGGAAATTTGGAATTGATGCNGATGCGGCAAATTCTCTCACCGTATTAACTGTTTTTTCAGTCATTAGGCTATGAAATTCAGCCGGCTGAATTTCATCGCCTAATGACTGAAAAAACAGTTAAAACGGTGAGAGAATTTGCCGCATCTCATTCGGTTTCAGTTGAAATTCGCTACACAGGCGGAAATTTGGAATTGATGCAAGATTGGTTAGGGGTTGATTTGCGGTATAATTTGCAGGGAACTGGTGATTTAGGCGATCGCCTGCGAGAGTCTTTTCAAGGGGCTTTAGATCGAGGAAAAACGGCTGTTATTGCCATCGGAACAGATTGCCTTGATCTCAGTGTAGAGATTTTGTCTGAGGCATTTGAGAAGCTAAAACCGGGAAATATTGTTCTTGGGCCAGCAGAAGATGGCGGTTATTATTTAATTGGATTATGTCAGTTAATCCCCGAATTATTTTTAGGCATTAATTGGGGAACTTCTGAAGTTTTTCAACAAACACTAACCGTTTGTGAAACTCTGAATTTATCAGTTGAATTTCTGCCAACCTTAGCCGATATTGATCGTCCTGAAGATTTAAAATAATCTCTCATCGGTTTTTCATCTAAGTTTCGGGTATTTCTCAGACGGGATGATTAAACTATTCAACAATAAACAAATATCAATCTGTTCGTTGTTGCGCTTTAGCGCGATATATAGCAATAAGAAACACTGCATATTCAAGATTTCCTTTGTTGTTCGCAAAATCTATAATGAATGAAGCTANATTTCTCAGACGGGATGATTAAACTATTCAACAATAAACAAATATCAATCTGTTCGTTGTTGCGCTTTAGCGCGATATATAGCAATAAGAAACACTGCATATTCAAGATTTCCTTTGTTGTTCGCAAAATCTATAATGAATGAAGCTATAATTTCTATTATTATTCCTGTTTTAAATGAGGAAAAAACTATCATCTCGGTGCTGTCAAAGCTGCAAAATACTCCTAATCTTGAAATGATTATCGTAGATGGTGGCAGTCAAGACAATACAATAAAAGTCGTCGATAAATTCGGGAAAAATACAAATATTGAAGTGCGAATTTTAGAAACAATTCGAGGACGCGCCCATCAGATGAATATGGGGGCGAAAGCAGCAACCGGAGAGATTTTACTATTTTTACACGCCGACACCCAATTACCCGAAAGGTTTGAGAAATGGGTGCGTCAGGTACTTGATGAACCCAACACTATTGCAGGGGCATTTGAACTTAAAATAGCCGCATCTGTGATCGGGTTACGTTGGGTCGAACAGGGTGTAAAATGGCGATCGCAGTATCTCCAAATGCCCTATGGAGATCAGGGGATTTTTCTCAAAGCGAGTACCTTTTGGGAGATGGGCGGCTTTCCGGAACTGCCTCTGATGGAAGATTTTCAACTGGTGCGTCAGTTACGGCGACGAGGAAAAATTGTCCTTGTCCCTGTGGCGGTGACAACTTCGGGACGACGCTGGCAAAAGTTAGGCGTATTGAGGACAACGTTAATCAATCAAATGATTATTATCGCCTATTTGTTGGGCATTTCTCCCTCAACCCTCGCGAATTGGTACAGAAGTAAACAATAATGAACAAAGATGTGAACTTTTTTAACGCTCCTGTTGATTTGTGCGACTAGATGACGCATCCCTGCGTAAAATAGAAGCTCAAGTTTGCTACAAATTGTCAAACATACAGGAGACAATCAATATGAGTGCGGCTGACGACGCCAGAGATTCAGGGTTTGTTCAACCCTATAAGGGCGATCCCTTTGTCGGACATCTGTCTACACCTATCAGTGACTCCGACTTTACACGGGCATTTATCGGCAATTTACCCGCCTATCGTAAAGGCCTTTCTCCCCTGTTACGGGGCTTAGAAGTTGGTATGGCTCACGGCTATTTTATTATTGGCCCCTGGGTTAAATTTGGGCCATTACGCGATAGTGCCAGCGCCAACTTAGGCGGATTAATTTCAGGAATGGCTCTGATTTTAATTGCTACCGCTTGTCTGTCTGCTTATGGGTTAGTTTCCTTCCAGAAAAAATCTGAAGGTGCTGATTTCCTTCAAACGGATGAAGGCTGGAGTCAATTTGCGGGTGGCTTCTTTATTGGTGCAATGGGCGGCGCTTTTGTTGCCTTCTTCCTGCTGGAAAACTTCTCGGTTGTCGATGATATTTTCCGAGGAATTGTCAACAACTAATTCCCCTCTGAGTTGAATTTTCTTGACTAAGCTTTAACACGGGTTAAAACAACTCAGACCAATTTCGGTTACAATTTGGCTACTGTGAAATAGGAGAATTTAATATGACAGGTTCATACGCGGCTGCATATTTGCCCTGGATTTTGATTCCAGTTGTTTGCTGGTTGATGCCCGTTGTCGTTATGGGTTTACTGTTCATTCACATTGAAAGCGAAGCCTAAAACTCTCGCTTGAACTAACTGAAAAATCCTCCACTAAACAAACAGTTGGGGGATTTTTTGTAGCGTACATCAGACCATAAAATAAGTAACTAAAATATTAACTTGTATCTCTGATGCACCCTGCCCATCTGCGGTTTGCGTCCTTTGAGAATCAGATCGGCTTTTCGGTGATCACGATTGTTCTTAATTCATCCTTCAAATTTAACACTGGAATCTTCTACAATTTCAGTTTGTAAAGCACGGGCATCGGCATCACTTTCATTCGCTACGACCATTAAGCGATTAATAGTAGGCTCGAAAACACGAAAATAGATTTTTAACATTTTATCAAAAGTTAAGTTAATAGTACATTAGTACATTAACTCCGACTCACCATCGGCTTTGAATTGCCGTTTACCACTATAATATTTATCTCGAATTATTTTGGGTTCTTCATATTCAAATAAGTCCGAATTACTCCCCTCTCGTGCCACTTTCAAAGCTTCATCAAGCATATAATCACTATCTTTTCCTAAAACTTCCCTGTTAATTTCTTTATCGTACATTCCCAAAATCAAGATATAGTTCTTTCTTAATCTTTTCACAAGAGGATCGCTTTCCAAAGCTTGATAAACAGCATTAATGTGATCGTCTGTTGTGAACTGGTGTGCAACATGACTCAAGTGAAGCCAAGTTTCTGTAGCCATTAAGCATTCTATGGTTGTACCTTTTGTTGAATATTCAACCATTTTTTCCCATACATACNTTATCGTACATTCCCAAAATCAAGATATAGTTCTTTCTTAATCTTTTCACAAGAGGATCGCTTTCCAAAGCTTGATAAACAGCATTAATGTGATCGTCTGTTGTGAACTGGTGTGCAACATGACTCAAGTGAAGCCAAGTTTCTGTAGCCATTAAGCATTCTATGGTTGTACCTTTTGTTGAATATTCAACCATTTTTTCCCATACATACTTATTTATTGCAGGTAAAAATCGAATTCCCCTAAGAGTAACCGCTCTTATATATTCACTCCAAGATGTTGTTTCATCTGTCATAGATTCACTATAAGATGTTGTCTTATGTTTATAAAATCCTAAAATTTCTACCACTTCAAGTCCTCCTCCTTGACGAGCTAGATTTTCTATAACTTGTAGTGGCTCACGGAAAATCCAAGGTGTATCACAGAGAATATCGACAATTTCTTTTCTAATGTCTTGTAGTCCCAATAAATACAGTCTATTAATAGCAAAACGTATTTGTCTTATTAATGTTCTCTTTTTAAGATTTGCTTGTCTCGGTTCTATACTGTGACTTTCTTGTAATGCTTTTAGTTCGGTTAAATTGTCTTTAAATAGCCGAATAAGTTGATTAATTAATTCATTTTTTTTCTGTATCCAATCACAATTTAGGCTTTCAAAAGTTCTAGCCCAGTTCAAGATAGAATCATTCAAATCATCATAAGGAATTTCTGGAAATACTAACTCTTGCTGATTGTTTAATTTTGTTTTACGCTCTTCAGAATCGAATAAAAATTGATAGACTTTTCTGCTTAAACGGGGTGCATTAACATAAATTTGAATAGAGTTCAAACAGGATTTGAATCGTTTTATTAGATGCCACCATAAATCATCATCATCTGTTCTATAAGACCGTTCAAATTCTCTACGAAGGCTTGAACTTCCAATCCATAACAAATTCGTTAAATCATCAAAATTTTTCTTTAAGTCGTTTANTTGATAGACTTTTCTGCTTAAACGGGGTGCATTAACATAAATTTGAATAGAGTTCAAACAGGATTTGAATCGTTTTATTAGATGCCACCATAAATCATCATCATCTGTTCTATAAGACCGTTCAAATTCTCTACGAAGGCTTGAACTTCCAATCCATAACAAATTCGTTAAATCATCAAAATTTTTCTTTAAGTCGTTTAATAACTGATCTTCTTGTACAGTTTCTAGAAAATCTTCTACCCGAGTATAAATTTCCGTTTTATCTGGATTGAGCTTTAGTCCTAACTCACTTAAAGTTTTTGTTAGTATGTTCAAAACTTCATCTTTATCGTTAGGATCGGGGACAATAATAATCATATCATCCACATATCGATAAAGCGTTGCACCCCACTGATTATCAGTTGGTTGTGAGCCAAATATTGCATCAACATCTTTTAAATATAAATTTGCATAAAATCCCGAGCCAATACTTCCTTGAGTAATCCCTGATCCGATTTCATGTTCATTCAGTTCTTGCTGAAGTAAGACTTTCAGTAACCAACTAATACGCTTACTTTCTGATAATTCTTTTCCTGTCAACTCAGTTAGATGATCCTGTATGATCTTCGTATAAAATGATTCTATATCGACTCGGATAACTACAGCATTTTTATAGTTTTTTGCATTATCGCGTGCATTTTTAATAAAATTANCTAATACGCTTACTTTCTGATAATTCTTTTCCTGTCAACTCAGTTAGATGATCCTGTATGATCTTCGTATAAAATGATTCTATATCGACTCGGATAACTACAGCATTTTTATAGTTTTTTGCATTATCGCGTGCATTTTTAATAAAATTATCGTAAGTGAAGTACCAGTAAGAATAAAAATATTCGATATCATAATTTTTGGAATCAATACGGTAAGCATAGCTATTTCCTTGTAGTCGTGAATAGTTTTGTCCAAGTTTTTGAATGATTGCTACCGATAATATTTCACCTTCAAACCTTGATAAACCTCGGGGACGACCCTGTGATGAACTTTTAACAGATTTATAATTAAGATAGTCCTCGTGATGAGCAACTTCTTCGACATATGCCATAAGTTGTTGTTGAAGTAATTTCAAGTTGTGAGTAAGATTTCTTTCAAATAAGCGAATCTCAACATCATCAAAAAATGACTCATGTAATAGATAATGCCTAGCGTGTACCCAAGCTAATTCTAAATTTTCTAAACTGGTAACTGTTTGCCAATCTTTATCTTTAGCCAAATGCTGATTAGAAATTGTCACAACAGTTAAATAGAAGGTTGAAGGCTTGCCAGGATCTTCGTTTCTCCAGTTAGAACCTTGAGGATTTTTATAGTAAACTTGATATTCTTTTTTATCACATACATTCAAGGTTACAGAATGACACTTTTTGCTAAATTCTTTATCAAGAGCGTCTCCCATCACTTTTACAGGTGTTGAGTCTCTATGTGTACCGATTGTAATTACAGATAATTGATCTATTGGAACTTCCTCAAAAATTTGTCTATAAACAAGGGAATAATTTTTACTGAAGTTAGTAAATTGTTGATTTTTATCAGTTAAAATATCATATTTTTTAAGATTGGCATTTTTATTAAGTTTTCTTTGATATTGTTTTTCTAACATATCAACAACTGTAGAATGAATCATTAAAACTCGAGGCAAAGTGGGGCAATTCCATTCAGTAAGTTGATTTTGTAAATAATCCTTTGCGCTATAACAAGCTTCTAGTACACTATCAGCTATAAGATCAAACTCACAGTTAATATTGAGTGTAGCGAGTTTAGGCTTTAGCTCTGTCATAAACTGGTTATAAATTACCAAAGTAAATTCATTAACATCTATACCCAAGCAGTAAATATTAAGTGATTGACGTAAAATTCCTTCTTCTTTCAGGCGAATTAATGTCTCTAAAAAAGCGATTGATCCGGTTCCTCCTCCACAGCCAATATCAAGAATACATATATTTTTGTTTTGTTCAACCCAGTTCAACAGGTAACTTTTAGTAAGAACCTGATCGAAGGTATGTATCACTTTGAAATAGTGAGCATGAAAGTAAAAAGAAAATTGAGCGGCTACCATTTTTAAGCTTTCTTTCGTGAGCAACTCATCCATCTTTGCTTGATCACGATAAGGATAGGGAACTTGACTATATCCTGTTGCTTCTTCCTGCTGAGAGAGCCACTGATGTACCCCGGTGTAGGCTTCTTGAATCAAAGGATGAAATGATCTGGGTTCTGTCATTGTTGATTTTAAAGTCAATCTGCGTTATAGTGTTTGTAGAGATTCACTGGGTGAATTCAATGAAAATCATCAGTGCTAGTCGTCGAACTGATATCCCGGCTTTTTACTCTCAGTGGTTTCTCAACCGCATAGAGGCTGAGTTTTGTCATCGACTCAACCCCGTGAGTAAACAGGTTTATCGAGTTTCGCTTCGACCAGAAGACTGTTTAGCAATCGTATTTTGGACGCGATACCCCAGACAATTAATGCCTTATCTTGATTTGCTCAAAAATCGAGGCTATTGTTTCTACTTTCATTTCACCATAACAGGATACAAAAAAGCAATAGAGAACCATAATCCTCCCTTAAAATTGGCGATTCAAGCCTTTCAAGAACTCTCTCAACAGCTTTCATCTCATCAAGTCCAGTGGCGCTACGACCCGATTATACTGAGCAATATAACACCTGAATCCTATCATTTAGAACAGTTTGACTATCTCAGTCAGCAGTTGGAGGGTTACACCCAACGCTGCTATTTTTCCTTTGTTGATTTTTATCAAAAAACCGAACGAAATTTAGGCAAAGTTGCACGACAAAATCAAATCCAATTTCAACATCCAACGTTAGAAAAGCAAAAGCAACTGGTTGAAAAAATACGGGATATTGCTACATCAAGAGGAATCACGTTGTATTCTTGCTGTAATGATCAACTTGTAGGTGAGGGAGTTGAAAAAGCACATTGCATTGATTTTGATCTGCTGCAAAAATTACAACCTGATATTCATCATCGCTTAAAAGCTGCACCAACTCGACAGGATTGTGGTTGTGTTGAATCTGCCGATATAGGTGTCTATGAAACCTGTACTTTTGGATGTCAATACTGTTATGCTACGAATAACCATGAAACTGCTGTGAAGCGTTTACAGGAACACGATCCAAGTGATACAGTTCTCTGGCGACCACCTGAATTATTTGGGATTGACTTGATCACACGAGAGTATACCAAGAAGCAGAAAAAAACAGAAATAATTAATCCTTTTCTTTTCTAAAAATTGTCAAAATACTCGCCAATTTTGGTTATAAAATAATAGGGGTTAAACTAAATCTGAAGGTTTACCCCCATCCACCTCAACAACCACTAAATCCTCAGAATAAAACCATTTTATCTTACCTTTGCGATCGCAAACTGCCACTAAATGATAATGGTCTTCTTCTTCAATTGCTGTTAGATTCCAAGGGGGACTACTGCGAGATGATTTATAAATACCGAACCCAGTTCCCATTAAAATATAACGCTTTCCACTTTCTTGATGTTCAACGATAGTTGCCATGTTGACTCACGCCTTAAGTTAATGAGATAATTTAATTTTAGTCTAAAACGTTTCCAAAACTCTAGATAAATTTTATTTTTTCATCACAATATTCTGTCATCTGGCACACTTAGTTTTCACTAACGATACAGGAATCAGGTAACTCAATTAACTTGTTTTTTGAGGATAAACCGGATTTAATAATAACTTGAGATTTGGGGATATTAAACTGTTTGGCTAAGAGTTTGATTAACTCTTGGTTTGCTTTCCCATCAACGGGAGGGGATTTCAGATGAATTGTCAAACAGCCATCTTCTTCTTTTGTAATGGATTGTTGTTTAGAATTGGGTTTAACTTTTACTTGTAAAATCGTCAAAATCAAGCCTCCTTTACTCGACTAAATCTATTCTCATTTTACCCCATTTTTTAATAGAAAAGACCGATAATAATTTAAAAATTTGTATTGACTTTTGCAATAATTTAGGGTGGACAGAATATCCACCCCTGGAGAATTGGGTAATTCCCGGAATTTCGGTAATTTACAAGCCGTTACGCGCCCAAACCACCATTGAAATGGAGAAGGTGAACACAACCAAAACCGCAACCCAACCTAATGAGAGAATATCCATAACAGTCTACTAACGTAATGATCACTAAATTGTTTCAGGTCTGATCATATCTCGAAATCGGCTCAACAGCGCAAATTTTTTGCAAGTTGAGATCACAAGCGCCAGGCTAAGAAAGCTTCAAGGTTGTGACTCGGTTGGAGGTTTCAGAGACACTGACACTCAGTAGTTTAACATGAGGTTCAACCGCTATCTGAGCAAAATACAAGCACATTTCTTCTGTGGTTCCGTGAGGACATAACGGATGTTCGTTAATTTTTTCAGGAAGTTGTTCCGCCCAAATATACAGTTTATTTTCCATTTCAACCATATCTAACCCATACAAATCTCCGGGCTGACAAAGAGCGGCGAGTTCGAGAATAATTTCAAAGGTATGATAATGAAAATTTGTCCAAATCGGCGGATTACAATGTTGGCGGCGTAGAGTTGCTTTAATCGTATAATTAAACGTTACAGGCTGATGATGAACTTGATTTTCAAGCGAAATTATCCCTTGATAGGGAATCGTTTGGCTGTGTTTAAGAGAGGCTGGATAGTGCCAACGAGAGTCGCTCATTTTTGATTAGTNATTTCAAAGGTATGATAATGAAAATTTGTCCAAATCGGCGGATTACAATGTTGGCGGCGTAGAGTTGCTTTAATCGTATAATTAAACGTTACAGGCTGATGATGAACTTGATTTTCAAGCGAAATTATCCCTTGATAGGGAATCGTTTGGCTGTGTTTAAGAGAGGCTGGATAGTGCCAACGAGAGTCGCTCATTTTTGATTAGTCTACACCCACATATTTATGTAACTGAAGCGAGAGTCGATAGTAAGGATATTGTTTGAGTAAGTCTAAAACGAGAGGTAAAGTGTAATCGCGTTGCGTCCATTCTGGCTGGAGAAATACAGGAATTTGAGGTTTTTTGGGTAAATATTGAGCATAATATTTTACTTCTAAACCCGTTTCAATCACCAATTTAATTTCGGAAGCTCGTTCCCACATTTGAGCAACAACGGGATACTGAGGACTAATATGTTCTTTCGGGCTTAGTGTTACCCAAACGGATGAAGAAATCGCTTGCCAAAATGACCCAGACGTTTCAATAGAAACCGTGCGATCAGTTGCTTCAATACACTGGACTAAATCGGGAAGTTGAGGATAAATAAACGGTTCACCCCCAGAAATCACCACTCTTGGCGATCGCAATTCAGCAATTAATTCGTTAAAAGAACGAACATTTCGAGGTAAACCCACACCCCCGTTTGCATAGCCCGTATCACAATAATGACATCGAACCGGACATCCGGCTAAACGAATAAAATCGACAGGCGTTCCCGCCCAATATCCTTCTCCTTGAATCGTATTTTGAAACGTCTCATGGATGGCAATTTCATTCATCAACGTTGTCAAACCCTTCTCCAACTCACGATTCTATCTACCACTTATTTTAGCTTTGTATCCCAACTTTGTGAGCATCTCGAGTAACTTTTGAGCGTGATCACCTTGAATTTCAATCGTATCCTCTTTAAGCGTTCCCCCTGAACCGCAGTGAGTTTTAAGCTGTTTGACTAATTTCTCTAAGGTTTCATTAGAGGTTTGAAACCCAGAAATCACCGTTACGGTTTTTCCTTTTCGTCCTTTGCGAGACGCTTCAATCTTCAAATTTTGTTGAGCTGGGGGTAAATCCGGTTTAGCCCTTTCAAGAGCAGCAGAATCAGTATTCTGACCAAATTCTGAATAAATAACGCGATTTTTTGAGGAATTTTGAGCTGAATTAGAGTTTTGCTTAGATGCCATATGTTTTAAAAATGATAATTCAAACTTACTCAGAAAACTCACTCTAGAGGTTTCACATTCCCCCTGATTATTTCATACTATGTCCGGTTGATTAATTCTGTTATGGGGGTAGTAGGGCGGGTTTATTTAAATTCTTGAACCATCAGACAGAGAGCTGGGCTGAACCCGCCCCTACGCTTGAAGTCATTAATTAATCGGACATGAGATAAAACATCAATGGGGGAAACGATTAAACCTGCTAACATTAGTAAATCGCAGCGTTTACCCGACTCTTGCTATTTGCCTCTTCTAAAATAGCACCCTGCTGTTTGAGCGAACTCGCCACATCAAATGCTAAACCCATTGCTTTGATAAAAACCGCATCATGCACGATAGCGCCCATTAAATTTGTTCCTTTAAGATTTGCGCCTTTGAGATTGGCATGAGCGAGAGTCGCGTTAACAAGTTCCGCCTTTAAAAGCGTCGATTGACTCAAATCAGCATAACTCAAATTCGCACCTGTTAAAATTGCACCACTTAAGTCAGCACCATGCAAGTCAGCGCCACTCAAGTCTGCGCCCGTCAGATCCGCTCGGGTGAGGTTAGCGCCGCTGAGGTTCGCGCCACTGAGGTTCGCGCAATACAAATTCGCTCCGATCAAATTGGCGTTAAACAGACTCACGCCTAACAAGTTGGCGCGAAATAAGTTAGCACGGAATAAGTTAGCACGGAATAAGCTAGAACCACTGAGGTTAGCGTTACTGAGTTCAGCTCGAAATAAGTCAGCATCGCGAAAATTTCGTTCTCCTGACGCATAGCGGGCTAAAAGTTCGTCACTATTCATTGTTTGTGTCTTCATGTTTGAGAGTCTATCTATTTCAATTTTGCAGCATTTAACCTGTACAAAATAGCCAAGCCGCTAAATGCCCAACAGTATAACATTACCGAAAACGATAATCGGCATCAAAAACCGACATTTTTGAGGGGTTTGATCAACCTCTATAACTACATTCTAAGTGATTGTGATCAACTTGAGCGGCTTAACTGAATGATTGATAATTTTTAGTATTTGTTAACAACTCGTTGGAGATTTCCAGGTTTGATTTTGCTGGACTAAAGTATGAGCTTGCCAGCTTGAATCAATTTGCGGATAATCTTGACGATAATGACCCCCTCGACTTTCTTTTCGGAAAGCAGCACTTCTGAGAATCAAATATCCAATATCAAGCAAGTTACAAGTTTCTCCCCAAATTCTCAAATGAATCGGATCAATTGTTGTCTTTTCAAACTTGATTATTTGTCCAGGTTCAAGAGTTAATAACGCTTTGCTCACGCTTAAGTTGAGGAAAAGATGACGCCAAGCTTCAACTTGAGTAATCGCTTCATCTAACATTTGTTGATCTCGGCAGATTCCTGCACTTTGCCAGACTAAATCCGGTAACTGTATTCTAATACTTTTAATTTGATCATAGTCTTCCAGCCAGTTTAAAGGAGTGGAAAATTCCAGGTTTTCTTCAGGAACGAGTAAATCAAAAGCTGTTGAGCGATCGCCATTCAGGTGAGTCATTTGAGCGCCATAAACCAAACATTCTAACAGAGAATTACTCGCCAACCGATTAGCCCCATGTACACCCGTGCTAGCCGTTTCACCCACTGCATACAAACCCGGAATAGAAGTTTGATTGTTCAAATCTGTGACAATTCCTCCCATCCAATAATGAGCCGCAGGAGAAACCGGAATCGGTTCATCAAACAGATTAATTCCCCACTGTTGACAAACTTGAATAATATTTGGAAATCGAGAGCGAATTTTTTCGGGAGGAATCGGACGTAAATCTAACCAAACATTTTCACTTTGCGCCCCAGGAATTGAGCGCATTTTCTGTAAGTGATTAAAAATCGCTCGACTGACAATATCTCTCGGGGCGAGTTCTCCGTCTGGGTGATAATCAAAAGCAAACCGTTTTCCTTGATCATCGATTAAATGAGCGCCTTCTCCGCGAACCGCTTCACTAATTAGAAATCGAGGCGCACCTGATATTTTTAAAGCAGTCGGATGAAACTGAAAAAACTCTAAATCCCGCAGTAACGCACCTGAGCGCCAAGCCATCGCCACTCCATCACCCGTACTCACACTGGGATTGGTGGTTTGAGAAAAAACTTGTCCACCGCCGCCCGTTGCTAAAACCACTGCTGATGCTCGTATCCACCGCACTTGGTTATCATAGATGACACTAATCCCTTGACAATGTTGCGTTTGGGGATTTAGCCACAACTTTAAGGCAAAAGCCGGACAAACAAGCTGAATATTTGGGCGTTCGAGAACTTTAGCCCCTAAAATGCTGACAACCGCTCGACCTGTTGTATCGGCGGCATGAAGCACACGATGACGAGAATGGGCTGCTTCCAGGGTCAAAGCTAAATTCTGTTGGTGTCGGTCAAACACAACGCCCATGTCTACCAAGCGATGAATACATTCGGGGGCTTGAGAAACCAAAAATTCAACCGCCGACCGTTCACACAGACCTGCTCCTGCTTTCAAGGTATCCTCTAAATGAAGGTCAGGAGAATCATCAGAAGAAATGGCGGCGGCGATTCCTCCCTGCGCCCAATCACTAGCAGAAAGGGAAAGGATGTCTTTATTCACCAAACCCACCTTGAAATGGGTCGGTAAACACAAGGCAGCATATAAACCTGCGGCTCCCGCTCCAATAACCAACACATCAAAATAGTCGGGTATGTTGGCAGCAGGTAAGGGGTCAAAATGGGTCATGGATTCAAATTCAGGGTCACGGTAAGGGATCGGTTTTGACGAGAGATTGTAACTATGAGCGGATATTGTCTAACCACACGTTTCGCGAACGAATTGCAATCAATCATAACAATCGAGCGATCAGACCGGACACCTGAATCTGAAATTTCAGTTTGTCTAGTCGTAGGTTCCGGTGTTTAAGCGGAAATCTCCTTCCTGTAGAACAGAAGTCACTGGAGTGACTGTAAATTCATCTAAATAACTTTCCAGGATTTGCTTTTGACGCTCTGTTAATCCCTCCATATTCAGGACATCCTCAACCGAATCAAACGGAGCTTGATCGATAATCATTTTGGCGAGAGTGGGATACATCCCCCGGAATTGTCTAAATTGTCGAATCGAACCATTGTTGAGATCGATCTTCTCTCCAAATTCGCCTAACTTTTCGTCAGCCCGATTTCTTCGTTCTTCAACTGCCAAAATTGGGGACACAATAGGTAGCTGAGTCAGACTCAAGTTTGCAGCATCAGCATTCTCCTGTCCAACCCATCCCAGACAACTTATTAATAAACCCACTAGGACTAACAAACGACCTAATCGTTTCATTGAGACTTTTCTCCCAACTGATCTAAACAGCATTGACAAGTATCTCGTGACAAACTCCACGCCGATTGGCAATGGATCTATTCCAGGTGATTGCAGTCACCTTCATGCAGTCATTACTCTACTGCTATGGTAATATACCGCACTCTTGACACCATGAACACCTGTTGGGGTTGCTGTCCGATAAAAAACCGTTTTTTTGAGGTTCGACTTGTGACTAATATCTCAATCCGACACCTAAACCTAAACCGTAAATTTTTGTGACTTTATCTTCGGTATTGAAAACCACCTTGATTCCGGTTCCATCAGGATTCATCCATTCATAGGACGTTTTAAAATTTTCGTCTCCATCCGGGTTAAAATTTGGATTAAGTTTTCCCTCTGTTCCCATGACCGTTTTCACTTCCTCTATGGTCATTCCCATTTGCAATTGGTAATACTGTTGACGTGTGGCTAGTGTTGGCCCTTCGGGAGTGCGGGACGGTATCGGATTTCCCCCCATCGTATATTCATCTAAATTACGAGTCACAATTGAACGAACTCGATTATTGCCATCAAAAGTAACAATAATACCAGAGTTGTTAGGGTTTAGCCAATGATACCGAGTTTGTGAGGGATTCGGACTAGAGTTATATAAGTCTTGATCCGATTTTCCCTCGGAACCCATGACGGTTTTGACTTCCTCATAGCTCATGCCGATTTTGAGTTTATTGTAATAATCAATCGTAATCGGACTCTGTGATAAATTTTGCAGTCGATTATCTTCGGTTCTCGATAAATTATTATGAAGGGGAGGCATCAAATTGTATGAACCGAGGTTGATGACTTTGTTTTCAGCACTAAATACAANCTTGATCCGATTTTCCCTCGGAACCCATGACGGTTTTGACTTCCTCATAGCTCATGCCGATTTTGAGTTTATTGTAATAATCAATCGTAATCGGACTCTGTGATAAATTTTGCAGTCGATTATCTTCGGTTCTCGATAAATTATTATGAAGGGGAGGCATCAAATTGTATGAACCGAGGTTGATGACTTTGTTTTCAGCACTAAATACAACGGTAATCGATGAACCATCTGGATTAATCCAATGATACATGGTTGGAGAACCTTCTTGATCAGAATCAGCCCGAAAACCGCGATCCCGTTCTCCGGTTTCTCCTCCCATAATCGCTTTGACTTCTTCATAGGTCATTCCATGACGAATTTGATCATATTCAACTTTACTAAATCGATTAAACGGCGCTGTGTTTGCGGGTGTAGCCAACCAGCAACTTAAAACTAATCCGGTTAAAATTAGAATTCGTTTCATTGAGTTATTCTCCTCACCCTGTTTGAATATAAAATTATTTTTTAATCAAAAAATTACTGCTAAAACGTTTTGTTTTTAATTTTTTTAGATGAGCATTTTTCAAATTTTTAATTAAAGTTCTCATTTGGTTTAAATTAATCGATTGACCTCCATAACGCCACTGTACATAAGTCTGTGAAACCTCTTCAATCACTTCAACCTCATCAATTGAGTGATGGGATCTTAAAGAATGAGCATATTCTAGCGGAGTTTGTGCAGAAGATTTGGGGTATCCTTTCGTTGCTAATAGCTTCAGCATTTGTTGATACAAACTTTCTTCCGCAGGCAGTTTAGATAACCACCGATGATAACGCCAAACTTGCCAACGATCAAATCCCAACCAACCGAGAAAACCTGCTATCAGCGCAACCAATAACCCTGTAAATAAACCCAACCATCCTTGAGCAAAAAGCGTTAAAAACCAACGAATACTCCGGGCTACCCACAGAAATATTGTACCAAAAATCGTTTGCAAAATACTCGTCACCGGAGAAGGCAACCAACCCGCTACCCATTCCCAAAATGCCCGTAACGCACTAAAAGTTTGATTTTCTTCAATGGAAGGCGGAATTAATTCCATACCCGGAATGGGGTTAAAAGCAAACCAACCATACTCAGGAAAATAAACTTCAGTCATCGCATGAGCATCGGTATTCCGAACCACATATAAACCTGTAAAGGGGTTAAATTCTCCCCCATCAAATCCCGCAACTAATCGGGCTGGAATGCCAATAGAACGCAGCATCATCGTTAACACAGTGGCAAAATGATCGGGATAACCACCTGTAATGGTTTCGCCCGGTGGACTGTCTTTATAGCCAAACAAAAAGGCTGAGACTAAATCTTCATCTTCTCGTAAAAACGGCGGTGCTTCTTGCAGACGATAAACGGGATTTTGTTTGAGGTATTGGGCGAGATAGAGTGCTTTTTCATAGGGGTTATCAAGAGGCTTTTTGTTTTGAGCCACTTGATTAATATTTTCGAGAATTTCTTCAGTTTTTTGACGAACTTTTTCTCTAATTTCTTGCGGAACTTCCAGATAATAATCTTTGATTTGTTGAGGATATTTGTTAGGAGCTTCTGCCAGCAAAGAACGATTACGAAAAGGCACTTGAGAAATAACAGTATAAGTCATTCCTTCTCGTAAATCTAAAGGCGATCGCAAATTTCGTTCCGCATCAACGGCTAATTCTTGGGTCGGGAAATAGACTTCTTTTGCCCAAGGCATAGCCGGGAGTAAGTTTGGAAGTTGAGAAATAATCGTATAACTTTGAACAATTTCTCTCGTCTCACTGAGGGTAATTTGAGGATAAAGCAAAAATTGATAAGACCAAGATGGGCGGTTCAGCATGAACATTTCATCTTTATCATTGCGGGAAATTTCCCAGCCTTGACCCGTGTATTGATCAAAGGCAACGACACGCCAAAACCCTCTCGCTTGCGATCGCACCCGCATCACGACTCTAGGCGTTAATTGACCGCGCAGATTTTGGTTAATTTGGGTATCAAAACCATAGTAAAAATTGGAATCAAGTTGACCTGCACCTTGACGGGGACTACGACCACTACTGCCTCCTTCAGAGTTATTCTCTTGATCATTTTGGGAAACATAACCCGGATTAAAGACTTGAGTCCCGTCAAATTGCCCTTGAGGTAAATCAATCGGAGAACTAACCGGAAAAGACCGAAGTTGATAACTGGGAAAACGAGGTAAGAGGGCAAAAATTGCTAATCCTAAGACAACTACACTCAGGAAACTTAAAGCTAAAAAGCGAACATTTAATGTAGAAAAAAGTTGAGAGGGTTTAGATTTATCGGTTGGGTTTAAATTGAGTTGAGTTAAGCCCAATCGGGAGCGATAATCAAAAATTAACGTGGGTAATGCGATCGCCAAAAAGAGTAGAATAACAGGTGCAAAAGTGAGGGTTTGACTGAGGGTTGCAGCGACACCAAGCAAGATTAACCCAATTACCATTGAATAGCCTAAATCTTTGCGGCGGGGTACATCAAAACTGTGCAGAATTTGCAGATGAATCAGAAGTTGAGCCAGTACGAGGCGAGTATCATTAAGTTCCCCAACCAATCGCCCAAAGAATGCAGCCAGTGCCACAAGCATTCCGATAGCAATACAAAATTTAACAGGCACATTACGATAGCGACGGCGAAAATAACTCCAGGTTGCTCCCACTATACTGACAGGAATTGCCCAGAGGTTGAGGGGTTCTGCAATTGCGACATCAGTGGCGACAATTCCAACAATCACAAGCAACTGAACTAAGACTCGCAGGCTGATGGAATCTTCGGCTTCCGGCTTCGGCATTGCTTCGATCCGATGCCACAGTTGAGTCAATAGAGGAATTCTGGGAGTCATGGCTCAGTCGGTAGAAAGATATGCAAGTGCTATGAACACTTTACCTGATCTCCGACGAGCAAGCCACATCAGCAACTTCAATGGAGAGGCACAGTAGATGTGATGTTATCGGGGCGACTGTAGACCAATCGCAAAACTGAGGGGATGCTGATCCTGGTCGTTTAGAATCACATTGAGTTGATAGGTTTGATCAAGATGAGGATCAACCAACTCCAGTTTGATATAGCCGCGATCACAACGTTGGGCAGTGGCTTGTGCGTCCGCTCCGGTGAGCCACAAATGTCCACCATCGGGCAAATGACCCATCACCTTCAAAGAGGCGCTCTGGCCGTCTTGTTGAGTATATTCAGCCTCTAGGGTGAGTACGCCCAGACTGGTCAGCCATTGTTGTTTAATGGCAGGTTGATTAAGATTACAGGTTAAGGTGAGAGCCTGAATAATCTCTCGTGCGGCTAAAAGCGCCATCAACATTTGCTGTTCCGGGTTAGCCGTTTCGTATTCTGGCAGTGCTAGATCGAGAGGATTTTGTCCCCTAGCCCAACCCAGCATCAGACGATGGGTTAACTCATTGAGGGGTTCAGATTGTCCAGGAAATAGAGTTTCTACGACTTGAACTAATTTTGCGCCCTCTCGTAAAGAAGACTGAATCGCCTCTTGACAGGGACTCAGCAGTTGAGCAAAAACAGGATCAGGAATCGGAACAGACCAGCGTAGATTTTGCTTATGAGCCATCCAGGGAACTCTTCGTTCTTCGATTACGTCTGGATAACAAGCGAAATCAGATGCTTTTGTTTCCCAAGGAAATAATGGTGGGTTTCGTTCCATCTCGGCTTTTAACCGATTTTTCAAGACCGTTTCAAACCTGTTTTTCACG
Organism: Limnoraphis robusta CS-951; assembly: GCF_000972705.2. Next base: position 23,658 of record NZ_LATL02000094.1, read on the forward strand.
GTTGGTATCTCTCCCAATGTAAAAAGTTGACTTGGGTAGTCGGAGTCATCGATATCTTCTGAGTCTAATGGGTCGAGTTCTTCCCACTCTCCTTGCTCCACCCTGGATTGATCATCAACATTCGGAGTGTAGTTTGATTCGTTCTTCATTGAAGAAGGATTTTTGACTGACCAACGCTCCGTGCCGTCTCCGTCGTCGCACGGCGGAGTAATCTGTGACTTTTCCATGAGCCAGTCAAAAAAGTGGCACTCGAATGATGGATCATCTCGGTATGTTTCGTTATTCATCGCTAGATGCCCCTGCTCCGGATACTGAATGATTTCTGATTTCCCAAGACAACTCTAATACTTTAAACCACCGTTTTTGGATTTGAGTGACCTTACTGTTAAGGGTTTGGGAAATTTCGTGATCGGATAAACCCTGCTGTTTTAACCTTAGCAGATCCGCTTGTTCTCGACTCAGTTGGTCTTGAAAAAGCTGCCATTGTTGGGGGGTTAATCCCAAGTCTTTTTCTAAATCCGCTTCTAACCATTGATGCACCAGTTCCCAGCGATGTCCGAAGGCAAATCGCAGCAAATGATATTTGAATCGTTGCTGTAAATAGTCTCGCTGGCGCGGTGTTAATCCCAAGATTTCTTCGATTTCCCGAGTCGGTAAATCTTGCAATCGCAACGCAAAATAATCGGCACAATCTTGTTGCTCGTGTTCTTCGAGGTAAGCCATTAACTCTTCAACCACCGTTTGGCGTAAAGAGTCTAACTCGGGTTCTGTCGATTCGGAGGCCATTGCATTTCGCACTTGTTGCATTGCTGAATCATTCCAAGTCTGATCAGATTCTTGAGATGATCCTTCGGCGGCTTGATCCAAATCGACAAAGGTTTCTTTCGGCTGTTGCTGAGAAAAGGTCTGGGCGCGTAAAATAATAAGCTGTTGACTACGACCCCGAGCTAACGGAATTCGTCTTTTCCCATAGCGTTCTGTAAAGGCTAAATATTCCCCGAGTTCCAATATGGTCTGAGGACGATAGGTTGCAGCTAACTGAGCCTCTTTGCGAAAAGCACTTAAGGTTTCCAGGTAGAAGGCCTGCAAGAAATCCCTGATCAACTCCAGTCGGGCTTGATAACTGGATTGGACTTGCGGAGGTGTGATATAGCGGTAGACAATTGCACTTAAGGTACTGTGCAGTTCCACAGGTGCCTGTTTTGACCCGAGCCTGTAATAATGCAGACATTGCTGAAGGCGATGTTGAGCTAATGTCATCGCCCAGGTTTCGACTTCGCCAGAAGCCTGAATGCGTCTGCTTTCTGTACAGATGCGAAGGGCTTCTTCGGTTAAACGTTGGGCAACATCCCGGCAATTCTGCTCAGAGGCACGGGTGGACTGTTGGAGTTCGCTTAACAGCCGTTGATATATAGTCTCGCTCTGGCAGATTTCCCCCATATTTTGAATACTTAGTAACAGTGACCCTAACATTCCCTTTCGAGCGAAACCAAGAGAATTCCGGAGACTATCACCAGTTTACTGTGATGGATCTCCAGGTTAAATTAGGTCATCTGTCACAATGAATTATCAGTGATCCGCTAAGTTTTTCCCTCTGACCTTTGATTTTTCAGCAAAATAATGGATTTAGATCAACAAATTCAATCTTTAATTGATAATGCACCTCAAGATGGTACAACTCCTGGGGTCGTCCAAGCGATCGCTCCTGCGTTGAAAATTCTGGCTGAACAATTGCAGCATGATTGTTACTACATCTTGCAAGCCTCGGATGAAAGTTGGGTACTCACAACTTTGAGTCATCTGGATCAACCTGATCTACAAAAGCGGGTGATTTATGCCTACCCGACTCTTCTAGATGCCTCAAATCGTTCTCCGGTTAGTGTCCCGACTTATGTACAAGCCACTCCTCTACCCGTTACTCATATTCTGTTTCAAATGGTGGCCCTGCAAGCCCTCGATAGTATTATTTTCTTTGAAGTTCCGGGTCATTTGGAAAGCGGAACAGAAGTTAAGCGTAGCGAGGTTCAAGATTTAATTCGGGTTTATTTGGAGCGATATCGGGCGACGGTTCAGCCTCGAAATATTCCTCGAAATATTCCTCCCAATTTCGCTTAATTCCCATACAGGTTAGTGTCTGCCGCTATTAAATGAAGTCATCACTTTTAGGGACTAACGACAGACATCTAACACCAACATTTGCTCATTGATTGTCTAGATTTCAGCTCAGATACAACCGAAGAAGTTCGACCTTAAACCTGGCTTAAATCCCTGTTGAATGAGTCTAACTTCTAAGGGTTCAAGGGCTAATATTCTCGATAGGTTTTGACCCAATTTTCTGACTAATACAATCGATTAAGATTCCAATCAGCTAATTCAATTAGAGCTTTTCGAGAATCACAATCGGGAAATTTAGAAATATGTTCGACAGCCTGTTTAGCATGATGGGCTGCGAGTTCTCGCGATCGCTTAATTGCAGAACTTTCTTGAATTAGGGCGAGGGCTTGTTCTAAATCTCCTTCTTGTGCAAACTCCCGTTCAATTAACGTTTCTAAGTATGGTTTTTCTTCTAGAGCGTACAAAGTCGGAGCGTTTAAATTCCCACTTTGCAGATCAGAACCAGCAGGTTTTCCGAGAGATTCGGTTGAACCTGTGAAATCCAAAATATCATCAACAATTTGAAAAGCCAAGCCTAGATTGCGTCCATAACTGTACAAATCTTCCGCTAATTCGGCAGAAACGCCACTCAATAAACCTGCCGCTTTGGAACTATTGGCAACCAAAGAAGCTGTTTTGTAGTAACTTTTTTCCAGATAAGCATTAATCGACATTCCGGTATCAAATCGATTCAGTCCCTGCTGAATTTCGCCTTCAGCGAGATCCATAATCACTTTGGATAGCAGTTTGACGACTTCCAAATTATCCAGGTTGGCCAGATACCAAGAAGATTGGGCAAACAGAAAGTCTCCTGCTAAGACTGCGATACGGTTGTTAAAGAGACTGTGGACAGTGGGCGCTCCTCGCCGGAGATCCGACTCATCGACAACATCATCATGGACTAAACTGGCTGTATGAATCATTTCGGTAATTTCTGCGAGTCGCCGATGCTTAGGCGTAATGTCCTGATTGGGCATGGTGGTTCGCGAAATTAGCAAAACGATAGCAGGTCGCACCCGTTTCCCGTGAATACTGAAAAGATGCTCTGCTGCTGCATATAGAATGGGGTGACGAGCGCCGACTAACTGTTTCAAGTTGTCTGTCAACAGTTGCAGGTCTGCTTCAACCGGAGAAAATAAAAGAGTGCTAGAGGTCATGGATCAGCCGACTCAGGCAATTGGGTTTAACAAAATTTTACATATTATAGTTGTATTTTAAGCTAACCCTCTGGGAAATGGATATCAAACTCAACTCAACCTGGAAATCTCACCAATTCCTGAAGGTTAAGCAGTGGGGTTTTCAGGGCGGACATCCTCAGCGAAAATTCTCTTGAGGCTGACTCTGATGGCTGAGGGTCTTCTCAAAACCGGACGGGGATCAAGATCGAACCGATAACTTACTCCTGCCATGCTCATTTTTCCAGTTTGCTCATACCTCTCGGTCGAAGTCTATCAAATTATTAAGGAACTTCCCCTAAAGTCTCTCACAATCGCGAGTTTTATGTTATTTTAGTAAGTAAGAGTTTAAACAATTCTACACATTCAGGGCTATGGATCTGGCGACGGAGTATTAGGTATCTGTCGTTGCAATGTTAATCCGTAGGCAAATGGATCTCTGCTGAAACTTGATAAATAGTTCAAAGCTCATCAGAGTTAACAGGCTACCCCAGTATGTAAGTAGACGATCCCTGAGATTTAGGTTGCTAAGTACAGCCTGACATCTCAGTTAGGGGGTCTGTAATTGAAGTAAAATCCTGACAATGTTTTCTGGGACGTGAAGTTCCCAGAGAGTGCTTTAAGTAAGTTATCGCAGCTAGACCTTAGCTCTGTATGCTAGCCCTATGTAGCTGGTATTAAACTCTTGCCTTTGCTCCTCCTATTATCTGTTTGGCTATACCCGCTATGATGTACCAAGAAACTCCACTGATGATTCCCGTTCTGGCCGCAGGTTACGTTTTAACCGTTTATTTGTTATTGATGCTTGCCAAACGCACAGCCAAAATTTCGAGATCCTAACAGAGTGCTAATGTTCGGCAACTGGATAACGCCCCAAACGCAGCTTGAAAACTCTACCATAGTGGAAATCAGGTGTCAAGGGAAAATAATTCACAGGTTGTCGTGTTTAGTCGGATTTGAGATAGTCCCACTCCNTTTCGAGATCCTAACAGAGTGCTAATGTTCGGCAACTGGATAACGCCCCAAACGCAGCTTGAAAACTCTACCATAGTGGAAATCAGGTGTCAAGGGAAAATAATTCACAGGTTGTCGTGTTTAGTCGGATTTGAGATAGTCCCACTCCCACAGGGGGGTGGGATTATTCTATATAAAGGACATTTTTTGGCTTGGGAAAATCAACACAAAGGCACAAAGTCACGAAGATTTTTCTCTTGGTGTCTCTGTGTCTTGGTGTTTTTTCTTCTTGAAGTTAACTCCCCCTTCTACCCTCTTTGAGTGAAAGAGGGGTTGTTTCGGATGTCTCGATCGCCCCTAATTCCGTTGCTTCTACAGTCGGAGTAAACCCTAACCACTGCACAGATAAACTCGCAAATTGTTGGGGACAACCACTGACACAAAAGCGTGTGGGTTTGGGGGGATAGGGATTTCGCAGTCCCAACAATTCTAACTCCTGAGTCATGGCTTTGACTAAATGGACGGCTGGATCAACGATCCGCACTNGATAAACTCGCAAATTGTTGGGGACAACCACTGACACAAAAGCGTGTGGGTTTGGGGGGATAGGGATTTCGCAGTCCCAACAATTCTAACTCCTGAGTCATGGCTTTGACTAAATGGACGGCTGGATCAACGATCCGCACTGTCGCCGGCAGGATTGATCGCAAAACAGGGGCTAAATGAGGATAGTGAGTACACCCGTAAATCAAGGTATCGATGTGTTGATCCAATAAAGGGGCTAAATATTCCCGTGCCACCTCATAAGTATAAGGATCGTGAATACGATTCTCCTCAATTAATGGGACAAACTCAGGACAACTCACCTGCCAGACTTGAACTTGACTATTCATTTCCTCAATGGCTTGGCGATAAGCATTACTCGTGACTGTAGCGGGAGTTGCAATCACCCCAATACGCTGGCCTTTGCGGACTGCGGCTTTTGCTCCCGGCAATATGACTCCCAGAATCGGCACATTGAATTCTGATTGTACAGTTTCCAGGGCGAGGGCTGAACTGGTATTACAAGCCATGACGATCATTTTGACATCCTGATCCATCGCCCACAGGATGATNTAAGCATTACTCGTGACTGTAGCGGGAGTTGCAATCACCCCAATACGCTGGCCTTTGCGGACTGCGGCTTTTGCTCCCGGCAATATGACTCCCAGAATCGGCACATTGAATTCTGATTGTACAGTTTCCAGGGCGAGGGCTGAACTGGTATTACAAGCCATGACGATCATTTTGACATCCTGATCCATCGCCCACAGGATGATTTCACGAACAAATTGTAAAATCTCGCTCTGAGTTCGAGTACCGTAGGGCAATCGAGCGGTATCTCCAAAATATAGAATTGATTCATTCGGGAGTTGTCGGTATAACTCTCTTAAAACCGTTAACCCTCCCACACCACTGTCAAATACTGCTATTCTTTGTCCTTTTTTATCCGTTGTCATACAGTCCAATGTCTGGTGATTGTTGATTGCTTGTCCGATGAGTACATCTGTGACTTAATTTATAGTTCCCTGTTTCAGAGAACAAGGGATACTACACTCGATTGAACAGCTATCCGGAAAGATCAGCCTCTCACAATCGGGCTTACCCCAAAAAGTCATGTCAGCGTTTCTTGACTTTAGTTGTTAAAACGAAGTCGTTATGAGTATGATTTAAGAAGAGAGAAAATTAAGGAGAAAATATTCTCATGCAAGTTCAGGACATTCCCCTGAAGCAGATTCGGCGTCCACTGCCTCGGGCGACGGATGCGGCCAAAGTCGCAGCTTTAATGGAGTCTATTCGAGAAATCGGCTTGCAAGAACCCATTGAAGTGTTAGAAGTAGACGGCCAATACTATGGGTTTTCAGGCTGTCATCGTTTTGAAGCTTGTACCAATCTCGGCTATGAAACCATTCGTTGTAAAGTGCGTAAAGCGCCCCAATCTGTCCTCAGAAAGCATCTGGCTTGAGATAGATTAATCAAGTACCAAAACAGGGTAAAATCCGGTCATAGTTTGTAATGATTTATTAAGCTGCTGAATTCTCAAACCAATCAACCTAAAAGGAGTATAAATCCATGAGTAACAATAACCTGAAAACCCGTCTTTATGCCTCTCGGATTGATTTTTCCGCAGAAACTCGTCAAGAAATCGCAGCAATTCTGAATGCAACATTAGCAACGACTTTAGACCTAAAAACCCAAGTCAAACAAGCCCACTGGAACGTTAAGGGATTCAATAACCCCGCCCTGCTTCGCGGCGGACGGGGATTGAGAAAAGCAAATTTCTCCGCGTTGTGTTGAATAGACTATAAGCCGTTAGCTGGTACGCACTTCTAGGTACTTCCC
>NZ_LATL02000095.1 GCF_000972705.2 Limnoraphis robusta CS-951
ACAGAAGGCAACGTAATAGTAATAATGAGGCTGTTGTGAGCGGGTTCTAAAAGCTTCTATGATGGCGTCTCGCTCAAGACTGGTAAATGGGTTGATATCGGTTTCTTCATCCTCTGATTTCTTGATCCGCTTTCTGGCTTTCCCTGCCATTCCTTCAAAGGGTGAACGGGTAAGCTCAACTCGCTTAGATTCAACAGCCCACTTTAAACAGGCGTTGAGCTGAACCATTAAGCGCCTGCAAGTGTCACCCGAAAGGGTTTGACTTCCCCAGTCCAGCATCTTTTGAGCATAACCAGTGCTTTCTAAGTTGGGGTCAGTATTTGCAAAAGGCGATCGTTGAATGTGACCCAAGATAACTAAATAAGTACCTCTCCATGTTCCCGGTCTGACACTTGAACGTCTGGTTTCTATGTACTGTTTGTAGAGTTGAGCTAGGGTTTCTTGACTGGGTTTCTGTTCAGTAATGACGGTTTTCTGATGGCGATAGCGTTCAAGAGTTTGGTCAAAGCGCTCATAGACAATATCTGTCTCAATTTGTTGGGCTTTTGCCTCTGCAAGCTTGCGGTTAGTTGGAGTATCTTTTAAGCCTAAATACAAATATCTCCGTTCACCTCCACACACAAAACGGGGAAGTGATAGCCGTAGAATTCCATTATGACATGACACTCCAACCCGCCCTTTGCGGCGTTTGGATGGATTTTTCATTATTTGTTGTGTCTTATTTAGTTAACAGCGTTTGAGTTGATTTTCTAGACAGATCAACGATTCTTTTTTGAATCCCTTGTTAAGAGTGACTATATAGGTGTGAATTCGCTCACTGTTAATGCTGTTGTACTTCTCAACCTCACCTATACAACCCTTGTAATTACCCTCAAGAATTACAACTTTATCGCTGACTTCAAGCTGGCGAGAGGGAATGCTGTAAATCCAACCATTAGCTCTTTGTATTCGTGGTATCTTCTCAGCCTCTTGGATGACTGTCTCTACTTCATCTAGGTGATTGGGATAGCGACTAAAGAATTCTTTCTGACTAACACGTTTACTGGATAGTAGGGAGTTTATGAGGTCAGCCTTAATCCGGGTAGTGAGCTGTTCAGGTGATAGTGGTGCCTCTGGTTTTTGTGTTTCTTGTAAAATATCGTTTTTTATTGTCTCGGTTATCTCAAGAACCTGGGACTGTTGACTGGTGGGGGTTTCGGGTGAGACAACCGTTATCTCAATGGGTTGTCTCAAGGGTTGTTTCGGTTCAGGGTTGTCTCGGACACTGTTTTGATTCCTGTAACCTTGAAATTGTTTTCCATCTATCCTTACTCTGTCTTTTATCCACCCGTTCTGCTGTAAGACCTTCTTGATGTTCAGTTCTAAGTCTCTGCGATCTCTAGTGGTGTCAGCCTTAACATCAAGATGTTCTATAATCCATCGGGTTGCAACCTTCTCTTTATCCGATACCAGCTCTAATATTTCATCCTCAAAGGGCAAGGCATCCATGAAACCCTGATTGATTTGTCCTGACTGTTCATCTTCCTCTTGAGTGAGCCACCATTTTTCCCCTTGCTGATAGAGATGAACAGCAGCACCCCAAATCTGATCGCGGTGTTCTTTCAACCATTCAATATCAGCAGGTTTTTGAACTTCTATTAACCAAAAGCGTCGGTTTCCGGTTCTATCCCGCAAGAAATCATCTGAGTTTGTTGTTCCCAAAAGGATGGCACGTCGCTCGTTTTTCGTGTAGCTTCGTCCGTATGGATGGCGCATCCAGTCAATGGACGTTGACATAAATTGCTTAACTTGATCAGCGTCTTTTTTTGTGGTGATTTTACCAATCTCACTTAATTCACAACCCCATCCTCTCCTCATTTTTGTGACTTCATCTTTGTTGGTGATGTCGCCCACATCCTCACAGTAATGTTCCTCACTAAACAGGGTTTTCCATGTAGTTGACTTAAACATTCCCTGTTTGGGGCTATACAAAACTGTGGCTGTATCACACTTGCAACCAGGTTTATAAGTTCTTGCTACTCCTCCAATTAGTGTCTTTTTAAGCATTGCTTGAGCGATGGGTTCTGAATTCCCAAATAGAACTTCTGCCAGATTGTCTAGAATGCTTGTGTCGCTGTATTGTTGAGCGCATTGGTCTAAATAATCCCTTACGGGGTCGTAGGAATTTTCTTTAGCAATTTCTACGACTATTCCCTCAACAATTTTTCCTGTGCCTTCAATCCCGAGTCCAAGGTATCGAGAAAGGCTAACGTCTAGATAATCTAGTTCAAAGCGTTGTCCTTTGATGCCTAATTCTTCACTGAAAATCTCAAGTTCTCTACTCCGTTCATTGAACCTCAGTTGATTACCTATTAACTGTCTAGCTCTGTCAAGTTCCATTGCTATTTTAATGGCTTTATTGTCTTTGCCTTTGACATTACTGACTGGTAGTTCTAAGGGTTGATTTTGTGGTTGTGAGGTGATGAGTCTTGCAGTTTGCTCTAACTGTTTAACCCGTTGGTCGGGTGTCAGTTCAACCAGTTCAATCCAGTCAGCAATATCACCTTTTTCTGGCATCTCTGACCACAGTTCAACCGGGTTAACGGTTGCAATCAGAAAGTCTATTTGTTGGGCTGCTTTAATGACTTTCTCTGCTTTATTGGTTCCGGCTTCATCGTGGTCAGGAAGGTAGAGAAGTCCTTTGACTCCTGAGCGTTTGAGTTGTAGTAACTCAACTTGGATGTCTTCATGCGTCCAGCTTCCTCCCTGCCAGGTGATGGCAACAATCTGATTCTCACGGGCTGCCTCAACGCATTTTTCGCCCTCTACACCTAGCACCCATTTACCCTTACCATGACGGATTGCCTCGTTAATCCGGTAAGCATTCCAGGGTAAGTCACCCTTCTTGTTAATCCACTTTTGACCGTCAAGGTAGAAAGGCTTAACGACCTTATCGACTCGCTGACTTCCCTCAAATATCTCAACCCGTCTCGCCTGCTGTTCTGGGCCGTAATGGTAAACGGTGATGACTTGATTGCCTTTGGTTACAGATTGGAGAGGTTTAGGCTGTTCGGGTAGCCTTGCCAGTTCAATTGTTGGTAGTGGCTTTTGCCGTGAGCTAGGACGTGATGAACTGGGGCGATAGGAATAGCTGTTGAGATAGTCGTGGTGTTCTCTCTCTTTTGCCGTCAGCATCTTAGCAATCAGCTTGGTATCTCCACAAGTCCAGCACTGATATTTTCCGGTTTTCTGATCAATGCTAAGGTTGTGGCTGTCACAGGCAGGGCAATGATACTTACCTTTTTCCTTAGCAGGTTCTAGATCGTCTAGGTAATTGCGAATATCAAACTCAGAGGTAATCATTAGCGATTACCTCCTTTTTCTATGCGTAGTAAGTTTACAGATTGTTTGGCAGACAGCTTGAATACTTTGCCGTCTCTGTTGCAGATTTTCCACTGACGGTCTAAGTCACGGATGAAGATTCTATCCCAACCCGTCAATGGTGACTCTAGCAGTTGGTCTAGTCTCTGCCTGTACTCTGAATGTTTTTGAGAAAAACCTTGATTTGTTTCTGTTTTTATTGTATTCTTAGTCATGAGACTTTTAAATTGGTTAACAGCCCGCCCCTGACATCGACTAGAAGGAGTGGGCTATTAACTTGTAAATCTCATGCGCTGTAGGGTGTCTTGATGTCTTTCCCGTATTTCGCTACAGTCGCCTTTTCTACTGACTCTCCACTTCATTGGTGAAGGTAACTAAACGGTCGCGTAAGGCAGTTTTAAAACCACCCATCAGTAGATTGTTTTATTAACTTTGACAGAGATTTTACAAGGAATAGCCCAAATAATCAAGCCTTGAGGTGGGCGGCTTTTTGGATGTTTGCAGCGTGGGAGGCAATCGCGAAACCTTTAAGGTTTCGCAAAAACCCTGTTGCGTCTGTCCCCTCTACAAACTTGATTGGGTTTCCCCTCAAGACAGACCTTTGAAAAGTTTTTCACTCCAACAGGATTATTCGGAAACCTTTAAGGTTTCCGAATTCCCTCCCCACTATCTCAAACATCCTCTCTCCCCTCTAACAACATCACCCCCTCAACTGAACTGACATCAATCTTTAAGTCAGCTTCAAGGTAAGCCCGTTGATATTGGCTGTTACCCCTGTTGTTGTGATTGTCAGAGACTTCTAACAATTGGATGACATTGGCACTGGCTAGGAGGTTAAAGAAGGCTTTCCAGTTCTCAATCTCTTGTGCAGTTGCAGTCAGTCGGATTTTGGCGGTCATGGTATCTCCTAGAGCGGGGTAGATTGTTTGCGATCGGGTTGAGCTTGAGTGAGTCTTCATGGTCTTGAGCATCCCAGAAGGGGCAGTTATCAACCCAAAGCCAGTATTGAATATTTAAGTCGCCGTTTGAGTCTGTACTGATAATGTAGGATTCAACCTCAGCTAAAACAATTTGATTGAATCTCTCAAGCAGAACTTCTTGACCAATAGAAAAGACTGGGTAGCCTAAAGCGTCTGCTATGTGATTTTCTACCCAGTCCCAGAATTGTTGTTGAGGGCTAGAATTCATTCAACCGTTAAACAGATTGCAGTTCCTTCAAAATATCAGCACGCAAGTCCGAGGGAAGTTGGTTATATAGTTTTTTTATTTCCTCTTTCTTCTCTCCGAAAGTTTGATTAAGGTAAAAGTCCTCATCATAATCAAAGAACTCATCAAAACATGACGGTTCAGGCTTCTCAATCAACTCTTTTTGGATGATTACGCAATTGTTTATGATGTAGGCGACAAAATCAAGTATTTGCTGATTGGCTTTCTGATTCTTCAGACGGGCTTCTTCTGAAATCAAAATCTTACTTAACTCTCCAATGAGTTCAACAAGGCTGATTACATTTTGACTGACGATATGGTAATCCCAATCTGCATTGAGTGAAGCTTGATTAATATCTGTCATCATTCAACCTCCAAATAATCAGCATGGTCTTTTTTCAGTTGCTCTATAACCTTCTTACCTTGTGAATACTGACGGCCTTTGAATCCCATCATTTCCTTGATGATTTTAGACTCACTAACGCCATCTTTAATTGCGTCTAAAACCTCATCAACTTCATCATCGGTTACAGGATCAGTTCCGCCTGTAACTTCAGAGTTACGGGCTGTGTAACCGCTATCGTCTGCGGGTTCTAGCAGTTCCGGGTTAAGGACTGCTTCGGCTTGTAACTTGGCTTGATTAACTTCTCCCATCATCATTTGAACGATGCCGAGGTTACGCAGTTGAGCCAGTTTTAAATGAGAACTTGCATCAAAGGTGAACTCGCGTTTCTCTTGTTCGTTGAGAGAGTCAATTTTAGGCTTAAGGTGTTGCAGTCTGTCAGCGCATTTTAACCCAACAACGGACGCACAAAATCCAAAGGTGAGGCTTGACCATCTGAAGGTTTGATGCCAGTGGTTTTGCTTGGGATTGGGGGTAAAAAACGGGGTTGCTAACACGGCAACTGTGGCGAGGGGGATGATACTAATTGCTACATTGTGCAGAATATCATGTAAACTGCGGACGTGGATTGAATCGGGTTTGGGATTAAGAATGTCCATGCTTTATATCCCTGATAAAAATTGCAATAGACCACCTACTAATAGGCAAAATAAGGTACTGACTGGCATGAGTAAGGAGAGGAAAAATTTGTCATTGAGTGTTTCTCTCTGACTGATAATTCCGCCTATCCAACACCCAAAAATGAACACGGCTATCAGGCAAATAAATAGGGTGAAGTTTTTGGCTTGAGAACTCAGTAAACTACCTAAGCCTAAGATGCCAGAGGTACTGAGAGCGAGAAGCGCTAGTGAATTGATACGGTAAAGTCCTATCATGGTATTGGTTGAAGTTGACCCCCAATCGGGTCGGATTGGGGGATTGCTTGTCTTAACGGACGGGTACGGCTTCTACGGTCATGATGGGTTGACTAAGCATAGTCTCTACTGAGGCAATGGCTTGGTCGGCCCAGTTAACGGTTTGTTGGTATCCAGCTCCTAACGCTGCATATTTTGGGCGGGTACGTTGCAGGCTTTTAGCGGTTGTTTTCTTGTAACCTTGAACCCGTAACTCAAACTGGTTTTCATTGCGGAACATATACTGATTCCAACGGTTAACCTGTGCGGTTTCATTGAGGATTTTCTCATGCAGTCGGGCAACTTTGCGGGTAGCTCGTTTCTCTTCTTTAACTTCGTCTAGGGACTGTTCTAAGAACTGCACATCTTCTGGTTTGAAGGCTTTGGTTTGATTGTGAGCAGGCAGCTTCCGGTACACATCCCAAACTCCATTAGGGCAGTTATTGGGAGTGACGGCATCGGGTAAGGATTGGCGGAAAATGTCGGTTTCTTGCAGGTTGTGTTCACCTTTGATTGGGGCAACTGTGCCACCTTGAGAACCACCGCTTAACCATGTAATTGCTGACATTATTTGACCTCGTTTACTAGGGTTGATTTGACGGTCTGACCACCTACCGACAGGGACGGGATTGCTTCTGGAAAGTTGACTTGAACGAGTAGAAATCCGGTAATGAGACTGACGACTAATTCTAGGAAAAAATGCTCTAGGATTCCTTTACAGTATCGGGGTTGTGTTCGGTTGAAACGTCTAATTTGATTCATCATAGACCTCACTGTAAATGGTCTAGAATAGCTTTCATCAGTGCGATCAGTTCTGAACGGTCTAAACGAGAGGTTGCTACTCTAAGGTTTTGTCCTTGTACTGTTACATTGGTAGTAACATGAGCCGCGCAATACATTAATAATCCGGCTAGTTCTTCTGAGCTTATTCTCTCAAAGTGAGAGCCTGTAATTTCCTCTATCTCAGGGTTGTGTAGCCAATAACCAAAGGGTTTTGTTGCCATTTATCCTAACCTCATTAATTGCTCTAGTTGCCTGCTATGGCTTTCGGTTCGGGTGAACCTGAAAGCGGCTGAAACTTTCCCTCATAGGCTTTCCAAATGTGTTCGGTGTCGGGGATGAAGTTACCCAGTTTGTTGAATGTTTTCTCTACGGTTAGAATGACAATCCTTTGAGCAACGGCGTCACTGACTTTATCGGATGTTTGGTCAATGAAAGGCTGGAAGATTTCTAAGCCATCAGACTGCTTGGGCTGTGACTTCAATTGTGATGCTACTTTCTGGTCTGAATTGTGGCTCATAGTCGGTTATTTTCTCCATTACATAATTGATTGATAGGCAGGCTTGATGACGGTTTGAATTTCTGACTAACCATCTAAATGCAATCAAACATTCAACCGATTGACGGTTTAGGTTGTTAAAGTTTTTCAGGTGATTGAGATAGGGACAGTTAATTTCTTTTAGTAGTTTGATGTCGTTGCTTAACTGTCGGTATTCAATCCCCAGGTGTACTCTTTTGAGTATTTCTAACAGTTCTTCACGGCTAAACCAGTCTTGTTCGGGGTCAGATAGGGCAATGAACAGGGTTCTGGCTATCTGGGTAATTGTTCGGTTGCTAACGGGCTGTTGGTTTTTCATTCATAGGCTGTCCTCTTGTGGCTACTCGGCAATTGTGGGGCGAGAGATTAGGGGTGAACTTCTCTCGTTTCATATTTAGCAGTGTAGCGGTACTATTCAGTAAACGTCAAGTACCTTTAGGAACTAATCGGTACTAGCACTCCCCTCATGGACTAAGAAAACTCCCTAGAAGTACCATAGAGACAATAGATAGAACCGAACGATGACTAAAAAAGTGGGAGTCACATTACCAGATGGAATCTTTGATATTTTGGAGAGTCGTGCAGAGTCCTATGGCCAGACACCTACTGGCCTTGCTGCTTTTCTTCTCCAATACTGCATTGTCAACAATGTTGGATTTATTGATGCACCCGAACTGAAAGAGACTATCTCAATTCAGTTTTTGCAATCTCTAGCATTTGGTAACATTCCGCCAGATGAGGAGTTGATCAAACTATCAGCAAGGTTGAGCATTCCCTATGAGGTACTTGCCAGATTGCGGGATGCTTGCAAAGAGCGATCGCCCCAGTAGTCTCCAGACGCGATCGCACCTTTACTACCCCAAAAATCCAGAAAATTAGGAGAGTAACTGAAATTGGAATGCGATCGCACCTGTTAATCTGAAAACAGTTCTTTCCAATTGCTTTCCCCAATAAGGAATGGTGTGATATTAGCCCCTAGCCGTCATGGTTAGGGGTTTTACTTTGGGGTGTCTACTGGGTGTATACAGGTGTCTACAGTAGGTGTCTACAGTAGGTGTATACAGGTGTCTACAGGTGTCTACAGTAGGTGTACACAGGTGTCTACAGCAGGTGTATACAGGTGTATACAGTAGGTGTACACAGGTGTCTATAGCAGGTGTATACAGCAGGTGTATACAGGTGTCTATAGCAGGTGTATACAGGTGTCTACAGCAGGTGTATACAGGTGTCTACAGTAGGTGTCTACACTCTACTAACAGGTAGACTAGATTAAAACATCATTGGCCATGTTGAAAGATTTAAGTTACGGTGCCTTTGGATTGTTGGTGATGATTCAGAGAAAGTTTAGCGATCGCCCATTCCTTCTCAAAGATGTTCTCAATCGGGGTGAGTCAGCCAGCTCAACCAAGAAACTTTTAAGGGAACTGGTAGATACAAGTTTTCTCTCATCCGGTCAGCTCAGACAATCAGCAACAGGTTATTTCTCAGTTCCAAGTTACCGACTGATTCAACCCTTGCCTATCTCCTTTCTGAATGATGAGGCAACAGACCAGTCAGTTAGAGAGACAGTAGAGCTGAGGCAGTAGAAAAATTAAAAGTTAAGCATAGAGGTTAAGCACCCTTCTGTTAGAGGGGTGTTTTTTGCTGTGAGATAGGGGTTATCTCACCTGAAAGCCTTACTACACTTTACTTCTACACTTATGAGATAACTATTCACTCAAGGTTGTCTCAGGGTTATCTCACCTGAAAACCTTACTACGCTTTACTTCTACATTTATGAGATAACTAGACAACCTAAATAAGACTTTATACAGTAAATTACCATTGTTCTTTACTCTTGATTCAGTTGTGAAGTTAGGCAGTCACTCAAAAATGGAGTGAATTCGGTCATCACTCCAAATTCACTCCAAACTCACTCCAGAGTAGTTAAGTTGTATTGTCTGAAAGTGGCTTTAATTAAAGCTAGCGGTCAGATTTAAACCCATAACCTCTCGTCTCATGGACGGCGAGGAATTAGTCGATTTATGTTGGGTTCAGTCACCGAACGAGTGATTCGCTTTGCTCAATGTCCGGTGTTAGTTTTGCGTTAAATGTAACAATTTTAACAGTATTCCATCATTTTTTGTTGAGGTCGAATTTCTAAAATTTAACCCAAGCTAAACCTTTCGTTAACCTAAAAGGTGTAGGGTAAGGTGTAAGCATTCAACAGGGTCTTATCGTGACGATCTCGAACCTTGCTGTACTTCCTTCTAGTCAAACTTTTAGTCAAAAATCCCGTGATTTTTGCAGACGTGATTTGATTCCGCTTTGGCCAGAAGCACTCTGGAAAATTGAAGCAGGAATCGTCCGAACCGTCACTTGGAGTGAAGAAGGAAACCAAATTAGTCTAGGATATTGGGGTGTCGGAGATGTGATTGGTCAACCTTTATCACGACTCGACCCTTTTCAAGTCGAATGTTTGACTCCAGTAACCGTGAGTTTGATTCCTCCACCACAATGGTCAGAGGAGTTAGAATCGATCCTATCTCATGTTAAACAGGCGCAGGAACTTCATAGCATTGTTCAGACTCAAAGTACCGATTTGCGCTTGTTAAATTTCCTCAATTGGTTAGCGAAAAAGTTTGGTAATCCCACTGAATTAGGACTGTTAATTGATGTTCGTTTAACTCACTTAGAAATCGCTGATGTGATTGGAATAACTCGAGTGAGTGTAACTCGGATGATGCAGAAATTAGAACAACGTGGCATTATCTTGCGCCCTCGTCGTCATTGTATTATCTTGAAGTCAGCTCTGTAAATCTCTCCTCTAGAATCCCATCAAAATTAGGTAGAGTGTATGAAGCTTTTTACAATCTTTTTAACTCTTCAAACGCAGGCATTTTTCACCTTTAGATCATTTTAACTCAACCTATTTTTGATGCTCTTTTTCTTGATGATATGATCAGGATACTAATAGAGTATCTATTTTTGTGAATAATCTGTTAAGAGACTGCGGTAACTGAGCAAACTGTTTTGATGTCTAGGCAGTTCATTTTTCTTTCATCTTCTCCGATTATATAGTATCATATTTAATCGAGATCAGCATGATTAACAGGGGAAGGGGTAAATTTGTATCAGTTGCTATTGCACTAAATTGGGTTATCCCAAATCAAAGTCTCTCCAAACCCTGATCAAACTGATTTCATTAGACTGCATAACTTTCCATTGTTAAAGACTCAAGTCCACTCCTATTGTTTGAATAACGTTTATTCTGGCATTTTTTCTTGTAAAAATGAAGTGATTTTGAAACCCTTCAATTTATTCAGAATATTTTAGTCAGCAATTACTCAAACAATGGAATAAAATATTGAGTTTAAATTTAACTTCAATTCATTCGGTTCGTGAGGGGAATTAATCATCGTGAGATTTGCTACATTTAACGCTTCTCTTAATCGAGATACAGCAGGTCAACTGATCACTGATCTGACCACACCAGATAATCCGCAAGCCCAAGATATCGCCGAGATTATTCAACAAGTTAATCCTGATGTCTTACTGATTAATGAGTTTGACTATAACGCAAATAATCTCAATGAAGCGATTAATTTATTTCAACAAAACTACTTAGGCGTTGACCAAAATCCCGCAGATTCAGCCGGAACAGTTAATTATCCTTTCTTTTATGTCGCCCCTTCTAATACCGGAGTTACATCTAACTTTGACCTCGATAATAATGGCGCAATTGTCACCACAGTCGGCGCAGATGGCTATGGGAATGATGCTTTAGGGTTTGGAAATTTTCCCGGTCAATTTGGGATGGTTTTGTTATCAAAATATCCCATTGATACAGAAAATGTTCGGACGTTTCAAAACTTCCTCTGGAAAGATATGCCAGAGAATTTATTACCTGATGATCCTGCAACAACCGAACCTAACGACTGGTATTCCGCAGAAGAATTAGCCGAATTACCCCTATCTTCAAAAAGTCATTGGGATGTTCCCATAGAAGTTGATGGAGAAATAATTCATGTCCTCGTTTCTCATCCCACACCCCCAACTTTTGACGGAGAAGAAGACCGAAACGGACGCCGCAACCATGATGAAATTCGCTTTTGGTCAGACTATGTAACTCCCGGAGAAGGAGATTATATTTATGATGACGATGACGAAGCCCCAACAGGCGGACTCGCCGAAGGTTCAGCCTTTGTGATTATGGGCGATCAAAACGCAGATCCGTTGGATGGCGATAGCACCAACGATGCCATTTTACAACTAATCGACAACCAGAATATTCAAGGTTCTGCAACTGATATCAATATTACCCCAGATAGCAACGGAGGCGTTGTTGCTGCAACAGATCAAGCAGGGGCTAACGTTGGACAACAGGGAAACCCCGCTTTTGATACCGCAGACTTCGGCTTTGATCCGAACAACCCTACTGTTGATGAAGCCCCAGGAAACCTACGAGTAGACTATGTACTCCCCTCAACAAACCTACAAATTGACGATGTAGGAGTCTTCTGGCCAGCCCCCGGTACACCCGGATCAGAGTTAGTAGCAGCTTCCGATCATCGTTTAGTTTTCGCGGATCTCGCCTTTGAAGAAGAAAGCGCCTTCACCCTACAAATTCTGCACACCTCCGACCAAGAAGCAGGAATTCCAGCCCTCAACGATGCTCCCGGCTTATCGGCTGTAATGAACGCCCTAGAGGATGATTTTGAGAATACCATCAAACTCAGTTCCGGTGACTTATATATTTCAGGGCCGTTTTTTGATGCGAGTCGCGACATCTACGACACAACAGAAGACGGCGAACCCGAACCCGCAGGTCAACCCGGTATAGCCGATATCCTCATTCAAAATGAGTTAGGATGGGATGCTGCGGCCGTTGGAAACCACGAATTTGACGCCGGGGATAGCACATTCTTCAGTTTACTCGCCCCGAACCCCAATTGGGTTAATGGCACTGGTCAAGGCATTGGTGAAGGCGGTTATCCGGGTGCAAGTTTCCCTTATCTAGCCACGAACCTAGATTATACCAATGCTACGCTTCCAGAAGGATTAACTGTCGTTGATAGTGGATTACCCGCCCAACCCAATAGTCTCACAGGTAGCGTTGTCGTTGATGTCAACGGTGAACAGGTCGGTGTCCTGGGTGTGGTTACGCCTTATCTACCTGCGATCGCCAATATTGGCGGGGTTGAGATGGAAACAGGTGATGGCATCTCGGCGGGTACTCCCATTGACCAACAAGTTGCTGCTTTAGTTGCTAATCTCCAACCGGAAGTCCAGTTACTCACCGATGCTGGGATTAATAAAATTATCCTGATGACTCACCTTCAGGAAGCCGAGATCGAACAAGCACTCGCTGAAGCCTTAGATAGCCAAAATATTCCCATCGATGTGATGATTGGGGGCGGATCGCATCGGGTGATGACGGATGAGACAACCGTTCCTCCGTTGCGAGAAGACGAGACTCAGCAAAATACACCAGGATTAATCTTACAACCCTATCCTCAAATTTACAACAGTGATGAGGATGAAGATCAAGTTTTCTACATTAATACAGGTGCAAACTATCGTTATCTCAGTCGGCTTGTTACCAACTTTGATGAAAATGGTGTTGTTACTTCCATCAGCGAAGAAGAAAGTGGAACTTTTGCAACTGATATTGCTGGAGTTAATCGGCTTTACGAAGAAGAGATTACCACACTCGATCAGGTAAAAGCTGTTGCCGATCCAGAATTGGTTTCAATTGTTGATGGAGTGGGTGAGTTCGTTAATAGTCTTGATGCTAATATTTTCGGTCAAACCGAGGTTTTCCTCAACGGAATTCGGGGAGATGTTCGCACCCAAGAAACCAACTTAGGAAACCTGTCAACAGATGCCCAAGACTACTATGCAGAAGAATATCTCACAGCAGGTCTATTAGGAGAGGCGTTTTCTGATTTTGATGAAATTGACATCTCCTTCAAAAACGGAGGCGGTATCCGCGATATTATCGGCGTTTCCTCGATTGCTGGAGGTGGGGGTGAACTCGTTCAAGGGCCGCCAGCCGCTAACCCCAACGTAGGTAAGGAAGAAGGCGATATTTCTCAGTTAGATCTTTCTAATTCTCTTCGCTTTGATAATAGTCTTGTTGTTGGTACTGTTAGCGCCGCAGGGTTGTATGAAATTGCCGAACACATGGTCGCCCGTGTGGAAAATGTTGCAGGTCAATTTGGTCAAATTAGTGGCTTTAAATTTAGCTATGATCCGACTGCACAGGGTCGTACCAGTGAACAACCCGGAGAACGAATTCAAAATTTAGCCCTCACCGATGATGACGGTAACGTTAAAGAAATTATCGTTCAAGAGGGTGAATTGGTGGGCGATCCAGAGCGTACCTTTAGTCTGGTGACACTGGAGTTTCTCGCAGGTGGAGGGGATAGTTACCCCAATGTTATTCAAAATCAAGTCCCCCTGAGTACATTGACACAACCGGAGTCTCTCGCTAATGCTGAGTTAGAAGCCGGTCGTGAACAAGACGCTTTAGCCGAGTATCTAGCTGCATTCTTCAATAGTGAAAACGAACAAGATCCTTTCTCTGAACCTGACACTCCCCAGTCAGAAGACGAACGAATTCAAAACTTGGCTGTCCGCGAAGATACGGTACTGAGTGATGATGATGATACCCCACAACCTCAACCTCTCGCAGAAGTGTTAAAGCTTCAAGGAAGCTTTGAAACCGGAATTTTTGATGATTCTGCCAGTCAAATTAACGTGTTTGACCTGACAACTCAACGGGCTTTTGTTACCAATAATGCGAATGTGAGTCTCGATATTATTGACTTTTCAAACCCCGCAGAACCAACGCTGTTTAAACAAGTTAACGTCTCAGAATTTGGCGGCGTTGTTAATAGTGTCGCGGTGTTTGAGGGTTTAGTTGTAGTCGCCGTTGAAGCGGATGTTAGCCAAGAAAACGGTAAAATTGTCTTCTTAGATCTTGAGGGGAATATTCAGGGCGAGGCCATTACCGTTGGGGCGTTACCGGATATGCTTACCTTTACCCCCGATGGAAGCAAAATTCTAGTCGCAAATGAAGGAGAACCCAGTCAAGATTATACTAATGATCCAGAAGGATCAATTAGCATTATTGACGTTGCAACTCGTGAAGTTACCTCTGTAACCTTTACCGCTTTTGACAGCCAAATTGAACAGTTAAAACAAGCGGGAGTGCGAATTTTTGGGCCGAATGCAACGGTTTCCAAAGACCTAGAACCCGAATATATTGCTGTTTCCTCAGACTCAACGACAGCTTATGTTGCTTTGCAAGAAAATAATGCGATCGCTGTTGTTGATATTGCCAGCAGTACGATAACAGATATTTTACCGCTAGGTTTCAAAGATCACAGCCTAATTCCCCTCGATGCGAGTGATGAAGATGGGGAAATTAATATCAGTACCTACGAGAACTTATTCGGACTTTATCAACCTGATGCGATCGCAACTTATGAAGCGGATGGCGTCACCTACATTGTTACTGCAAATGAAGGTGATAGTCGGGACTATGACGGTTTTAGCGAAGAAGATCAGATCGAAAATATCACACTTGATTCTACTGCTTTCCCGAATGCGGCTGAGTTACAACTTCCTGAAAATTTAGGTCGTTTGGAAGTAACAACCACCCTCGGAGATACCGACAACGATGGCGACTTTGACGAACTTTATGCTTTTGGAGGTCGATCTTTTTCCATTTGGGAACCAACAGAAGAGGGTTTAGAGTTGGTGTTTGATAGTGGTGATCAATTTGAACAAATTATCGCCAAACAGTTCCCCGACTTCTTCAACACCACTAACGATGACAACGCTTTTGATGATCGCAGCGACAATAAAGGATCAGAACCCGAAGGCGTTGCGGTTGGAGAAATTGACGGGAAAACTTACGCTTTTATCGGTTTAGAACGGATGGGCGGTATTATGTCTTATGATATTACTAACCCCAGCCAACCGCAGTTTCTCGAATATATCAATGACCGTGACTTTACTGGTGATCCAGAAGCAGGAACCGCAGGAGATCTCGCCCCAGAAGGGATGACGTTTGTACCTGGAGAAAACCCGCAACTCATTGTTAGTAACGAAGTTAGCGGAACAACAACATCTTATTCGATTACCGCTCAAAATAGCGCCCCGGTTTTAGTCGAAACGCCTGACTTGAGTTTAGGGGAGTTGGAAAACCTCTCAAATTCCGATAACCTTGAGGGTATTTCTATTGCTGAGTTTGTTGGGGAAATTAGCAGCGATACTGATGATGATGATATCGGAATTGCGATCGCAGGCGTTGATAATACAAACGGAACTTGGGAATATTCCATTGATAATGGTACAACTTGGATCAGCATTACGGGTGTTTCCCAAGAGAATGCTTTAGTCTTAAATTCAACGGCTCAAATTCGTTTTATTGCCACCAGTATTACATTTACTGGAACAATTGAACGAGCGATCACATTCTTTGCTTGGGATGGTACTTTTAGCGAAAGTGGAAGTTTTGTAAATGTCACCCAAACAGGTCTAACCACTGCTTTTAGTCAAATCTCCCAAACTGCTAGCTTGACTGTTATCGAACAACAAAATATTCCTCCGGTTGTTGTTGATGAAATTCCTAACCAAACCGCACAGGTAAATATCGGGTTTAGCCTCAATCTTGCAGAGAATTTCCAGGACGAAGATGATGATCCGCTCACTTTTAGCAGTCCTAATTTACCGCGGGGGTTAACGATAGATGAAACAACCGGGTTAATTATCGGAACTCCTATTAATGAAGGAACCTTTAATGTGACTGTTGTCGCCAGTGATGGTGAAGCAGAAATAGAAACGAGTTTTGAGTTAGCAGTCTCACCGTTTGTTATCCCTGTTATTCCACCGTTACCCGATGATGATGATGGAGAAACTCCTGAACCTCCTGTTGATGATGGGGATGATGATGATGGTGATGATGATGGAGAAACTCCTGAACCCCCTGTCGATGACGATGATGATGATGAAACTCCTGAACCCCCTGTCGATGACGATGATGATGATGATGATGATGATGATGGTGATGATGATGGAGAAACTCCTGAACCGCCTGTTCCTCCCGTTGATGTAGACGTTCCGGTTCGTCAACCGAATACGACAACTAACACGATAGAAGGAGATGAAACCGAGAACGAACTATTAGGAACTGCTGAAAATGAAGATCTTTTTGGCTTCCAAGGAAATGATATTCTCGCCGCATTAAATGGGGATGATAATATCTATGGTGGCGGAGAGGATGACCTAATTTTCGCAGGTCAAGGCGATGATAACTGCTACGGCGATGTCGGAAATGACTCGATTTTCGGCGGTATTGGCGGTACAATTCCGGGTGATGACTCGAGCGATATTGACTACATCGAAGGTGGAGATGGAAATGATATTATCTTCGGAAATAAAGACGCAGATACTCTCATCGGAGATGGGGGAGATGATATTATTTTCGCCGGAAAAGATGATGATCTCGTGAGTGGGGGTGAGGGGAATGACTTCATCACAGGGGATGAGGGAAATGATACCCTTTTAGGTGGTAATGGACGCGATCGCTTCTTATTTGTTGAAGGTGCAGGAACAGACTTGATCGCTGACTATGAAAATGGTCAAGATCTATTTGTTTTGGGTGAAGGTTTAACCTTTGACCAACTGACAATTATTCAAGTTTCAGGTCTGACGCAAATTCAAGTTAGCAGTACCGATGAAGTTCTCGCAACTTTACCGGGTATTGCGGTGGGTGATATCGGTGAAGAAGATTTTACCTTATTTGAACCCATTGAAACGCCCTTAGACTCCTAAATTTCAAAACCCGGTTTCTTAATTTTAAAACCCCGGTTTCCTCAATTTTAAAACCCCGGTTTCCTCAATTTTAAAAACCCGGTTTCTTAAAGAAACCGGGTTTTTGGAGAAGGTTTTTGGAGAAACCGGGTTTTTGGGTGTCAAGTTAAGATATAATGCCATAGTCTATCTTCTGTGATCATGCAAATCGCTCTGTTTGGCACTAGCGCCGATCCCCCAACCGCAGGTCATCAAAACATTTTGCGCTGGCTATCTCAACAGTTTGATCAAGTTGTGGTCTGGGCTTCTGACAACCCGTTTAAGTCTCACCAGACGCCGATAGAACATCGCACAACCATGCTGAAAATTCTCATTGAAGATATTTCTCCTCACCATAACATCGCCCTTCACCAAGAACTCAGCAGTCGTCGTACCCTGGAAACGGTACAAGGTGTTAAACAATACTGGCCAGAAGCTGAGTTACATTTAGTCGTGGGTTCCGATTTAATTGGCCAGATGCCCAATTGGTATAAAATAGAAGGATTATTGAGTCAAGTTAACCTGTTAGTTGTCCCTCGACCCGGTTATCAACTTGAGGAGGAGAAGATCAAAGCACTCCAACAACTCGGGGGAAATGTGGCGATCGCTTCGATCACAGGCTTACCTGTTTCTTCGTCAAACTATCGCCAAAACGGAGATCCCGAAACGTTAACTCCTGCAATTCAAGCCTATATCGAACACAATCATTTGTATCAGTCTCCCCAATAAGATTTCAAACAACCCCAGTTCACCCAGTTCTAGGGTACAGTTAAAATTGGCATCAGGGATTCTTAATTGTTGAAAAATCAGTAACTTAAACAGCTAGATGGCCGGACGCAGCCAAAAAAAAACTACCCCTCATCCTCTAGAAGACTTCAAAGTTGGAGTCGATAACATTATTTTTTCTGTCGATACCACTCAAAACCGTCTGTTGGTCTTATTGGTAATGCGACAAGAAGACCCCTTTCGCGATCGCTGGAGTCTACCGGGAACCCTAGTCCGCCAAGGAGAATCTTTAGAAGATGCTGCCTATCGGATTTTATCGGAGAAAATTCGCGTTAATAATCTATACTTAGAACAATTGTATACCTTTGGCGGACCTGATCGTGATCCCCGTGAAAGTCCTAATAGTTATCATGTTCGTTATTTATCTGTGAGTTACTTTGCTTTAGTTCGGTTTGAAGAAGCAGAATTAATTGCAGATGGAGTAACAGGAATTGCTTGGTATCCTCTCGAACAAGTTCCTCAACTAGCTTTTGATCATAATCACATTTTGAAATACGGTTATCAACGTCTACGCAATAAACTTGAATATAGTCCCGTTGCTTTTGATGTACTCCCCGAATTCTTTACATTAGGAGATTTGTACCAACTTTATACGACTGTTTTAGGTGAAGGCTTTTCTGATTATTCCAACTTTCGCGCCCGTTTACTCAAATTAGGATTTCTCTGCGATACGGGGAAAAAAACATCACGAGGGGCGGGAAGACCCGCAAGTTTATATCGGTTTGATGCCGAAGCATTTGCACCGTTTAAAGATAAACCGTTAGTCTTTGTTTAAAATGGGAATTGTTTCATCCTGAAGGCTTAAAATCAATGATTTGAGAGTAGAAAATCCCCTGAACAATCCTATAAAAATTATTAACCCAAACACAATTAGCTTTTGGGTTTGGGTTGTTCTTCAATGGTCGTCACTCTTTTGCGATTTACTTCTTGCCATTCTTCTTTGGGTTTCTGTGGGGGTTTGCCTTTTCCTTCCTCACTCCAAATCAAATAAAGAGCAATTCCTAGAAAAATAACGATAATTTCCATTGTGCCACTATCTCCTATTTTAATCAAGCACATGAATGTGTAAGGCGAATAGAATGACCTTCTCCCCTAGACATAGGCTGTCCTTCAGTAAAGGGGCGTCAATCTAATCGTTTTATGGTAAATGTTGGGTATTCTACAGATTGCTCTGTATGAACTTCCGGAAAAAATCAAGAAGTTTTGTGACATCCCCAAATAATTCCTTACAGGCTACTACAACTCCCCCGTCAATGACACTCTATCCCGGAGAAGATCTTTAATGATTTCTTCCTAGAGTATCCCCCAATCGTTAAAGTCTGAAATAGAGTTAGCTTAATTCCCCTAAATGACACTGCTGTTAACATCATATCTCAATTTTTTAGAATGCCTAGTTGTCCGTAAAAATGCTGAAATGGGCCATTGTAGCCTTAGTGAACTCGCCTAACCTCCGTCACAACCTAGATAGAGGGGAAGACTGAAATGAGGTATCAAATACCGGATGGAAGTTCAACCCTATCTCACTCTTTATAAGTTGATTTTTGCAGCAATTTAACACCCAATAATCAATAGGTGATTATGTCTATTTTTAGAGGAAGTCGAGTATACACCCTGACTTTTATAGCAGGTCGCGCTGGCTTGTTTACAAGGGTCAAGCCTTGAATGTTACCACCAAGACACAAAGACACAAAGAAGTTGTAAAGATTAACCTGCTCATTTCTATAATAAATTTTTGCAACAAGATATTTTGACTCCAATCAAAACTCAAGTTATAGCGGTTTTGAATTGAATCAGGTACAGTGAGGACTAAAAACCCGGTAACTTTTACGCTCACCGGGTTTTTGGGGTATACAGTTATGGCGATCGCACACAAGACTTAAATCCTGTAGGGGAACCCTTGAAGGGCGCCCTCCAATCAAAAACTTTTTAAGGGGGAAATTAGCCCTAAATCAAGGCTTAATGATGATGGTGATGATCACCATGACTGTGATCATGATGATGATGATGATCGCCGTGACTGTGACTGTGAACTTCTTTTGCTTGAACCGACGCCAACTGTAGATTAACCGCTAAAGCTGTTTCATTTAATAAGGCTTCAATCTGCGGATTTGCCCATTCTGCTGCCATTTTCATAAACTCAGGATGATCGTTAGCGCAAGGCATTTGTACATAGGTAATCTCGGGATGTTTGCGTCGTAATGATTCGATAATATGTTCGACATCTAACAGTGTTTCATGGTTTTCTGTGGCAAATCCAATCGGCATAAAGACAACGGATGTCGCCCCTAATTCAATCAGGTTTTGGGCGGCTAATTTAACGTTGGGTTGTGTCCACTCAATTAACGGTGTGTCATGGTTTAACCAACCAATGGAAATCAACGGATAACGATGAATTAAACGTTCCCGAATCAGTTCATACATCGCTTGACTTTCATCAATTCCTGATGTGAATCCTTTGGCTTTGTGAGGACAGCCATGATTCATTAAAATAATAGCTGTTTGGGAGGGTAAATGGGCAACGGCTAACTCTTTTTGAATCTTTTCTTCGACCATTCCCGCCATTAAATCTAAATAGGCAGGTTCGTTATAAAACGATGGAATATAACGTTGACCTTTCACCCAATGTTCGCTACCATCTGCTAAGTTTGTTAAGGCTTTATTCACCTGTTCGACAGCGATTCCACTGGTAAAAATTGAATCAACGACTAACAACGGATAGATGAGAATTTTATCAAATCCTTCTGCTTTGATCTGGGCTAAAACCTGTTCAGGGAGGAAAGGCGCACAGAAGTTATAGGCTTTGAAAACTTTGACTTTATCGCCCCATTTGTGTTGAAGTTCATGTTCAATTCCCGCCCGTTGCTGTTCAAAAATCGCATTGTGAGGGGAGATGAAATTACCATGTTGATGACTCCATTCATGCAAGTCAAACACGGCTAATAGTTTGGCTAAAGGCGGATAAATCCAAGTCGGAACCGGGGCAAATTTTGCGGTTAACAAGTTTAACGCTTGTTCGTTATAATTGGCAAAATCTTCATAACTTTCAACTTCACCATATCCCATCAATAAGACAGCGACTCGATCTTGAGGCGTTTGACTCTCGGATACAGAAAGATTTTCTTGGGTTCTTTCGGGAGTTGCGACCACTTTGTTATCCTCAAAAATAGTTGTTATTTACAGGTGGGAGTGTCTGGGACTTCTCAATCCTTTTCACTCGCCTTTCTAGCTTAACATCCCCCTCGGGGGGATAACTCGATCTACAGTATAAAAGAAGTTGAACCGAATTTGGGTTATGGCGGTTGTCATTATTGCTGGTATTCACGATCAGACGTTAACAAAATCCTTTGTCAGTCAGCTTTTCAGCGATAGTTTGAGTCGTTGTCAGTCGGGGAATTTGTTGATTTTTCCGACCCAAGATTACCCGGCTTATTCGGGACTTGACATTTTTAGCTATTTATGCAGTCAATCTCAAGCGATTTCTAACCAGAGTTTTGAGGCCAATTCAGTTAAATTACCGCTAGTCTTCATTTGTTTTAGTGCGGGGGTTGTGGGTGCGATCGCGGCGGCTTGGATGTGGCAGGCGGCGGGGGGTGAAGTCAAAGCCTTGATCGCCTTAGACGGTTGGGGGATGCCTCTAGGGGGGAATTTTCCCGTTTATCGCATCAGCCATGATCATTTTACCCATTGGAGTTCAGGGTTGTTAGGCGCCGGAGTTGAAAGCTTTTATGCTGATCCACCTGTGGAACATTTACACCTGTGGAGTTCCCCAGAAGCAACTAGAGGATGGTGGCTGCATCAAACTTCAACGGGCGTTAATACCGCATCTCCAACAACTGCAAAAACTGTTTTATCTTATTGGTTAAAGATTCACGGAGAAGATTAGATGGAACCGACACCAAAACCGAGGGTAAAAATTTGTTGTATTAGTCGTGTTGTCGAAGCAAAAATGGCTGTGAAAGCGGGGGCATCGGCGTTAGGATTAGTTTCAGCAATGCCGTCTGGGCCTGGGGTAATTTCTGAGGAATTAATCGCGGAAATTGCAACAATAATCCCGCCAGGAGTGGCTTCATTTCTGTTAACCAGTCAACAGGATACGCTATCGATTATTAATCAGCAAAAACGCTGTCGGGTGAATACCATTCAACTTTGTGATTCTCTTTCAATTGAGAGT
Organism: Limnoraphis robusta CS-951; assembly: GCF_000972705.2. The sequence continues at coordinate 21,981 of NZ_LATL02000095.1, forward strand.
TATCCAATATTACGAGAAGCCATGCCCGGAGTGGCATTGGTACAGGTGATTCATGTAACCGGAGAAGCGTCTATTGAGGAGGCGGTGAGGGTTGCGCCGCAAGTTAACGCAATTTTACTCGATTCGGGGAACCCAACGTTAAGCGTCAAACAGTTGGGGGGAACGGGACGGGTGCATGATTGGCAGATTAGCCGGAAAATTCGGGAATTGGTGAATGTTCCTGTATTTTTAGCTGGGGGGTTGAATGCTGATAATGTGTCAGCAGCAGTTCAAACGGTGGCACCCTTTGGGCTGGATGTGTGTAATGGTGTCAGAACAGAGGGTCAATTAGATGAGCATAAACTGGCTCAGTTTTTTAGTCAAATTTAAAAATTGCTAGAAATCTTAGAGGTATAGCAGTCGAAGCCTTTGATTAGGACAGTGTTTTTCTGTCAAATCCTTTTATGATAAAGGTTTCAATTCTGTCTCCTGTCTCCTGTCTCCTGACTTCTGCTATATATTATACTTTAGAGAAAAAACTTAAACAAGTTAGACGGGTGGACTCAAATGCAGTTAGATCTAAAAAGTTCCTATATTGATATCAACGGTGTTCAACATTATTATGAATGGATCAAAACGCCGAGTCAGGAACAGAGAAAGCCTGTGATGGTGTTTCTGCATGGGTGGGGCGGTTCGGGTCGCTATTGGACAAGTACAGCCCAAGCGTTATCGGATGAATTTGATTGTTTGATTTATGATTTACGCGGTTTTGGTCGTTCAAAAGCACGGGGAATTGAGGAGTTGGATTTTCCGCCTTTGAGTTATGAATTAGTCGATTATGCTCACGAACTTAAGGGGTTATTGGATGCACTCAGTTTAGACAAAGTTTATTTGAATGCTCACTCAATGGGCGGATCAATTGCGGCTTTATTTCTCAATCTTTATCCCGAACGAGTCGAACGAGCGATTTTAACCTGTAGCGGGATTTTTGAATATGATGAAAAGACATTTACCACGTTTCATAAGTTTAGTCGATATGTGGTTTTATTTCGACCCAAATGGTTAGCTAAGATTCCGTTTGTTGATAAAGTTTTTATGGCGCGATTTTTACGTCGTTCTTTACCGACACCCATCAGTCAAGCTTTTTTAGAAGATTTTTTGCTAGCAGATTTTGACGCGGCTTATGGTACGGTGTTGACGTCGGTGAGTAAAGAGGCGACCGAGTGGCTTCCTCAACAATTTGCACAGTTTACCGTACCGACGTTATTAGTAGCTGGAGAATATGATCAGATTATTCCCGCAGAAATGGGACGACAAGCGGCGGCATTGAATGATCAGATTGAACTTGCTATCTTAGAAAATACAGCGCATTTTCCCATGTTGGAAGATGCACCAACATACCTCGAACGGGTGCGGGAGTTTCTCAACCGATAACAGCGTAAAATACAACTTAGATTCGATTTTCGTCAGTCTCTCCGAGCTTAATTTACTCAATTGCACCCCGAAATTTAGGCGGATCATTATAAGTCCGCGAAGAGGTAAAAATCTGATGACAATTCCTCCTTATCTTTATCCCCTCGCCGCTCCGCTTTTAATTCCGGTTGCGCGTCAATTAGGTAGACAGTTAATGTCAGTAATGAATGGTGGTCAGCGATCGCCATCTCCTGGCGCAAATCTTTCTTCTGTTCCTGAACAGGTGAAAGAAGATCCTCGCTATGTTGAGGCTTTGGTTAAATATTCCCAGCGCAAAGACAGCCGAATTCAAGAGTTTCATTCGTTAGAAACGATTCAAGAAGAACGTCGCCTACAAATTCGTCAGCAAGAAATTACAGATCGCCGGGAAATTAGTCGTTTACAACGGGAATTGATCCGGGAATTACAAACCAATGAAATTCAACTCAAACTCCATGAACTTGATGCAATTTGGAATCGAGAAAAGTGGTTTTCTAATCTGAGTCGTCAGGAAACAGAAAGAATTTTATTAGAAGGACAAGAACACCATCGATTATTGATGTTTATCGCACCGCCTGATATGAGCGAAGATTGTCCGTTAGCGATGCAAAGACATCTGAAAAAAGATATTGGTAATGGTTTAAGACGGTTTCTCAACCAACATTATCCCCAAACCAGTGATCGGCGTCCGGTAGAGTTTTATGCAGATTATTTTACTCGACCCTTGGGTGATATTGAAGTCCGAAAATTACAGATGGTGTTATCGCCTGTACCGACTTTTATATTATACAGTGATATTAATGATTATGAAGTGCATTTTCATGTCGGATTTTGGGGACTGCAAAATCAAAATGTTTCTCTGATTCCGATTCAACCTTGGAATTGGGAAAAAGCACAGCAAGAACTAGAGGCTAAAGGAGTCAGTCCAGATTTAGCCAGCCGTCAAGTCCGGCAATTAATTGTAACAATTTATCAGATATTAGCGGCTTTTTTAGTCGATTGGTATTATCTGAGTATTGACCCCAATTATCAACCCCATTTGTTTAAATTAACTTCGGAATTTCCGAGAATCTGGATTAAACCTTATGTGGCAGTTCTCAAAGATTTACAACAGCAAAGACGACAAGTTTATCGTCAAGAGTTAGAAATGATCATCAATAAAAACAATGAAAGACAACAGATAAAAACTCAACAAAATCCTCAAAATTGGAATAGTTTTTTGACGTTAACTGCACATTCAGATGTTATTAATGTGATTGCGGTGAGTTCAGATGGTCAGTTGATTGCCAGTGGCGGTTGGGATCATAAAATTAAGATTTGGTCAGTACAAACCGGACAACAGATCCGAACGTTAAAAGGTCATTCTAACTCAATTACAGCATTAACTATTACACCTGATGGTGAATTCCTGGTGAGTGGGAGTGTGGATAGCAAGATTAAAATTTGGTCACTACAAACGGGAGAATTGTTGCAGACTCTTGAGGGTCATTCCTATTCAGTGAGTACGGTAGCAGTCAGTTCAAATTCTCAGTTTATCGTGAGTGGAAGTTGGGATAATACGATTAAAATTTGGTCGCTAGAAACGGGAAAATTGCAGCATACCCTAACTGGACACGCCAATTCTGTTAATGCTATTACGATTGATACTGATGCGGAACTGATTTATACTGGTAGCGTAGATAATACCATCAAAGTTTGGTCGCTAGAAACCGGAAAACTACAGCAGACTTTTGAGCCGTTTCAAACCTATAAAACGGTCGTTATTAGTTCAGATACTCAATTTGGGGTGAGTGGAAGTTGGGATAATACCATTGAGGTTTGGTCACTCAAAAATGAACAATTGATTCATACTCTACCAGGACATGATCAAGATATTTTAGATGTAGCTGTGAGTCCAAATTCTAAGTTAATTGCCAGTAGTAGTTCTGATCAAACCATTAAGATTTGGTCGCTGGAAACGGGATATTTACTTCGCACGTTAACAGGTCATTTTAATAGCGTTAGTACAGTGAATTTTAGCCCGGATGGATTGTTTTTAGTGAGTGGGAGTAGCAATGGGATGATTATGATTTGGCGATGTCACTAAATAAATTGATTGGAAAATGACCATAGGTACCGTTAACTCCGGTTTCGTCGCTGGATTGACAAGAAACCAGTACACCCCGATACTGTTGAGTGTAGGGACTCGCATAGTAAGATTGACTACGACCATTAAATTTGAGATAAACTGAACCTTCTATTGCTTCTATTGCGTTGCGATTTAGGGTAATATTATGATAATCTAATCCTTGCAAATACTGTTCGAGTGCGTTCCAAGCTGCATCCAAAGAATCGGCACATATTCCGAGCATTTGATATTCTGAATTTTGGACTAAAACGTGCAGTGCTTCACAAATGTTCGCGCGATTTTCTATCGGATTAACAGATTGAATGTCTGCACAGGTAAAGGCTTCTAGGATTTTTTGAGCCGTTTCTATTGAAAGGTTCGCAGGTTGTGAAGAAGACATATAAATAGTTAGGAGTTTAGGAGTACAGTAAGTGAAAAAACGGTTGCCTCTTGCCAAACTGACCTGATTGTAGAGGATTGAGGTGAGTCTGTTCAAGAGCTAAGTTGTAATTAAAGCTTGATGTTGAAGCGGAGGAGATCTTTAACCATACCCATCAATAAATCTATAGGGCGGTTGCTGGCCGCCCTAAGTCCTGTGGGGTTCAAGCAAGAGTCAATTCTCCTGAACGCTCGACAGGGTTAGAAAAGAAGGAGACTGAGCTTGTCTCATTCCACGTTCGAGGTGATTCCGAGTCAGGGCTTTGTTCGAGTTCGCCTTTGAACACCAACATTGAGTCTGTTGAACGTACTGTCATTTCACCTTGAGACAGGGCGACTCGCCATTGACGACCGGTTTTCCAAGCATGGAATTTAACGGCATTCCAACGGGGATTCACCGGATATCCGGCAAATCCAGAACGCAATGCGGGAATGCAAGCATCATCGAAGCCTGTCAGTACCAACACGCTTTCGGTTAGTTGAACTGTCTTGAATTTGTTTGGCTGTTGCTTCAACACAGACGTCACCTCCTTTAAGTTTTGTATCGAGTTGATTTAATATAAGTGTAGCCTTGTGATGTAGAAGTTATAGCGCTACTTGAATCGGGAACAGGGAACAGGGAACAGGCAACAGCAGACTATGAAAGGATTCTAGGATGTAGAAATGTCCTAACCGAATTTTGTACTGCTATACCAGCGAGATTATACTGAAAAAGCAGAGACTTTCTATACTGTCTCTACCGAAAAAATGTCAGTGTTATCCGGAATTTTCGTGCAAATTGCTACGCACTAGCGTGGGTGATTTCTTTCCAGCGTTGATGCCACAGTTCCATAACGGTCTTACTTTCCGGTAAGTCCTCAAACTGCTGGGTTTGCACTTTGATTTCCGGTGCTAGCCCTTCTAAGGATTCAACACTACCACAGTAGCGTAGAACTTGCCGCCATCCTTCTTGCCATTGTAGACAGGCTTGCTGACGTTCTCGCAAGGGTTTGAGCCGTTCTTCATCTATTTTGAGTTGCTTGGCTTTTTCACCCCATGCTGATCGCCATTGTTCAACGGCGGTACAATTGTACTGGGAGCCATAGCGTTGGACTTCGCGACTGAAGATTTCTCCGAGTTGGTTGAGGCGATCGCGATCGCGACATTGAGAAATCGCCTCTAACCCTTGTTCTATCCAAAGCGGTAGGCAGCGATAGCTTACGAAGATTGCTCCTGACCCTATTATTTTAACCCAGATTTGGTGTTGCCACATCTCTAAATGTTCAATTTGTCGAGGGGCTATACCGAGCAAAGCTGAGACTTCTAACCAAACTCGCGCCAATGGCCATTTAGCCGGAACAATGATTCCCGCCGTGACTAAGTTCTTAGACATAATAGATTACACCTAGATCCTGGAACTTTTATATTGTCCCGAAGCTTCTATATATAGTGTTTTCGGGGATAGTCTGTTTATCTTAACTCTATATGTAGTATTTCGTCTAGTTCATTCTGAACTGATACTGAAGATATTCCAACTGTAGAGTTTGAGTTAAACAAGTCCTGTATTATAGCAGATCAAACTCATTTTTGCAAAATCTGTTAATCTAGTCTTGACAGTGACCAGTTTTTACAGTGACCAGTGAACAGTAATCAGTGACCAGTTTTTACAGTGACCAGTGAACAGTAATCAGTGACCAGTTTTTACAGTTATCAGTTCTTTTCCTTGTCACCTGTCACCTGTCACCTGTCACCTGTTCACTATCTCCTGACACCCTAATTTGTATCTATGAAACCGAGTCGAATTCATCACGTGGCGATTATTTGCTCTGATTATGAGAAATCCAAAGATTTTTATGTGAATATTTTAGGATTTCCGATTATTGAAGAAACATTTAGAGCGGCGAGAAATTCCTATAAACTGGATTTAAGAGTTGGCGATCGCGATCAAATCGAGTTATTTTCCTTTGAAAATCCACCTGAACGTCCTAACCGTCCAGAAGCTTGCGGTTTGAGACATTTAGCCTTTGAAGTAGAAAATCTAGATGAATCTATTGCTCTACTGCAATCAAAAGGCGTTGAACTCGAACCCATTAGAACCGATGAAATCACCGGAAAACGATTTACATTTTTCAAAGATCCCGATAATTTACCCTTAGAAATCTATGAACATTAATTGTGAGAAACAGGAGGAGTCAGAATGAACCTGACTCCTAAATTGTGCATCTTAAGCTTGAGATTTTAAACGCCGTTTTTTTATACAGTCGCTAACTCTGGAGCCGGACGCTTGCTGTTGCGAATTCCTGTAATCGCTTCAGCATAATCAGACGCTTTAAACACAGCAGAACCTGCTACAATCGCATTAGCACCCGCTTCTAAAACCTGCCAAGTGTTATTAACTTTCAAACCGCCATCTACTTCAATCCAAGGGTCTAAGCCGCGTTCATCGCACATTTGACGCAACTTTTGGATTTTGGACACCATACTGGGAATGAAGCTTTGACCACCAAAACCGGGGTTAACGCTCATAATCAGCACGAGATCACAAAGATCCAAGGTGTACTCAATCAACTCTAAAGGAGTCGAAGGATTAAGAACAACACCCGCTTGCTTACCGAGTTCTTTAATTTGACCTAAAGTGCGGTGGAGGTGGGGAGAGGCGTTGTGTTCAGCGTGAACCGAGATAATGTCAGCACCCGCTTTAGCAAAATCCTCAACGTACTTTTCCGGTTCGACAATCATCAAGTGAACATCGAGGGGTTTGCGAGTCACAGGTCGGATTGCTTCTACGATTAACGGACCAATGGTAATATTAGGAACAAAACGACCGTCCATCACATCCACGTGAATCCAATCGGCGCCAGCTTCATCAACTGCTCGAACTTCGTCTCCTAAGCGGCTAAAATCAGCAGATAATATGGATGGAGAGATAACAGTGTGTTTTGGGGACTGGCTCATGGTGTAATATGTTCTCCTACATCTGGGGTTGTATTCAGTGTATCAGAATTTGTTCAGCCGTCCGTACCGCAGCTTAGGAGTTTTGGAAATGCCATCAGGGATCAACTTGTTTTGTCGGAAACACCTATCTCAACCCCAAATATACTTGTATTGATGGAAAGCCTAAGGAGCGACAAGAGGTTCTATGAATAAAATCGATCCCCTAGAATATCCGGATGACCAACACGTTCGACTGTTTGTATATTTGGTTCCTGTGATTGGTGTATTCCCTGCGCTTTGGAGTTTATATCGCCGTCAGGGAACACCGCAACATCTCCGCACCAGTCGGTTAGCTGTGACCTTGGCTCTGGGCTGGCTACTCGGACATTTGGCATTGGAGGCTGGCTCTAGTGCGGTGGAAATTTGGAGCCTGCCTCTATTGCTCGGTAGTAGCGTGTTGACCACAAGTTATTTTATAGTCTGTTTTGGGTTAATGATTCGCCTTTGGCAACGTCAGCCCCTATGGTTGCCAGGAATGAGTCAACTGGCGGAACGGTTGCTTGGCAAACATCTTTCTTAAGTCTGGAGACAGTTTTTCCCGGTTTTCAGATCTGATCAAAACTACTCTTTTTTTTGTAAAAACCTTATCTTGCGTGTGAGGAAGCCTGTGTCTGCTCGTAGAAATCATAACCATTTATTGCGCCAACATCGAACTGCTCAACCTGTTCTCAAGAAATTCACCCAATCAGGCCCCGGAAGATGGCTAGGATTGGCTTTAGGCTTAACGGGAGTTGCCACAATCTCTGCAACCGCAGGCGCATTACTCGCCGTTTCCCTGTCAACCACGCCGTTGATGCAGCAAAAGCTGACACCGGAAGAGGCGGCTGTGTTTTCTAAGGGTCAAATGGCTCGGGGAAATTTGCGTTTTCCTGAGTTAACTCGTCCCGTTAATATTCTGGTTTTAGGGATTAAGGTTCTCACGTCTGACTTGGAAGATGAATCACAGGAAGATTTGGGATATCACGCCGTTGTAGATTCGTTTAAAGGGTTATCGGATACGATGCTGTTGCTGAGGTTTGACCCGGCGGAAAAGAAGCTGAAAGTTTTGTCTGTTCCCCGTGATACTCGTACCTATGTTGAGGGAATGGGGATGACTAAAATTAATGATGCGAACTATTCTGGCGGCCCTGCTTTGAGTGCAAAAGCAACGAGTGAACTGTTAGGTGGTGTGGGTATTGATCGCTATGTTCGGGTGAATGTTCTCGGTGTTGAAAAACTGATTGATGCTTTGGGAGGTGTAAATGTTTATGTTCCCAAGGAGATGAAATATAGCGATGATAGCCAACATTTATATATCAATTTGGAACAGGGTCAACATCACCTTAATGGCGCTCAAGTGTTGCAATTTTTGAGATTTCGTCACGATAGTTTAGGTGATATTGGGCGGGTTCAGCGACAGCAAATGTTGATGCGAGCTTTCATGGAACAGGCGTTAAATGTGGGGACGATTTCCCGACTTCCGAAGCTTGTTTCGATTATTCAGTCTCATATTGACACGAATTTAAGCTTAGAGGAATTAGTGGCGTTGGTGAATTTTGCTAGTAATGTCAAGCCCGAAGATATTGAGATGTTGATGGTTCCGGGGAAATTTAGCGATCCAGAAGATTATAAAGCCAGTTATTGGCTACCAGACTACAGCCGCTTAGATGCAATTTTGGCTAAACATTTTGATTTTGGCTATGATTCTTGGCGCTTTGAAAATGTTGATAGCCGAGATTTGAGAATTGCGATTCAAGATAGCACAGATGATTGGGCTGCGGTTGATGGTTTTGTGGTGGAACTTAACGAAGACGGATTCTGGAATGTTAAGGTTGCTAAACCCTGGACTCAGCCTTTAGATGTGACTCGAATTGTTGCTCAAGATGGCGATACTCAGAGTGCAGAAGCGATTCAACGGGCTTTAGGATTTGGACAAGTGGTGGTTGAAAGTACGGGATTTTTAGAGTCTGATGTGACGATTCAGTTGGGGCGAGATTGGCTGGAAAAATACGAGAAAAAACAGCAATTAAACCCAAGGGAAACGGAAACGGAAACGGAAACGGAAGCCAACGATGATTTAAAGGAGTTGAGGATTAGAAACTCTAACTAAATTGCTTGATTGGGGTGCATCAGACTCACCAAAAAAAAGAAGAAGCATTTTTGAGTTATTTGGGATGGATATCGAACTTATCCTGACTCAATTCTAGCCCTAAAAAAGATAAAGTTTTTGCCTTTCTTTTTGTTTTTAAGTCCGTTAATATAGCAGTACAAAATTCGGTTAGGACATTTCTACATCCTAGAATCCTTTCATAGTCTGCTGTTGCCTGTTCCCTGTTCCCTGTTCCCGATTCAAGTAGCGCTATATATCAATTCATCTTGATGGAGTCAGAAAACTTCTAAACATCGTATTCCGTCTCTAGTCTCCTCTCTGCTCTAATGTGCATGGATTTACTTATTACCCTAATTTTATCTTTTATCTTGTTAGTTTTTAGTACCCTCAAAGGGTACTTTATTTTTTATTCCTTATTGGCTTCTACACTGCTTTGGATCGCGGTTCTGCTGAGGCGAGGCTTTTTACTTAAAGACTTAATGCAAATGGCTTTTTCAGGTGCAAAGAAGTCTTTTTCTGTTGTCATCATTTTACTTTTAATTGGCGCCGTGACTTCGACTTGGATGACAGCCGGAACTGTACCGAGTTTAGTGTATTATGGCATTCAAATAATTAACCCTAACTATTTTATCCTATTAGCGTTCCTGTTAACAAGTTTAGTTTCTCTCTTAATTGGGACTTCCTTTGGAACCGTGGGAACGATTGGTATTGCTTTAATGATTATGGCGAGTAACAGTGCGGTAAATTCAAATTTAGTGGCGGG
>NZ_LATL02000096.1:0-3602 GCF_000972705.2 Limnoraphis robusta CS-951
GATTACCAACTGGTAAGGGCCACCGTTGTACAGCCACTCATCGAGAGAAGCTGCTTCCCAGATGGGGTAGAAGTGTAAACCGATGGCGTTGGATGAGGGAACAACTGCACCAGAGATGATGTTGTTTCCGTACATTAAGGAACCGGCTACGGGTTCACGGATTCCGTCGATGTCAACCGGGGGTGCTGCTACGAAGGCGATGATGTAGCAGATGGTTGCAGTTAACAAGGTGGGGATCATCAACACGCCGAACCAGCCGATGTACAGGCGGTTGTTGGTGGATGTTACCCAGTTGCAGAACTGCGCCCAAACGTTGGCGCTTTCGCGTTGCTGTAAGGTTGTTGTCATGTTAGGTATGATTGCTATGTATTTTTCGAGGTTCGTTTGGTATCTATGTCTACTACATTAACGGCTTTATTACGGTTTGTAAAGTCTTTTAACAACAGGGTTTCTGATAGCTTTGATAAGCTGGGCTAATCAATAACGGTCGTGATTCCCGATGACAACGATTGTATTGACAACGTATACACAAAGCGTTAGGGTATAAATAGGCTTTTGTGAGTCTCTCAATCTAATACCGATTATGTCACCATCAGAATTTGAAACCCAAGCGGGTCAAACCCGTGACGTGACCATTAATATTCGAGCCAAACAGAATCAACGAGATTTAATTGATCATGCGGCTCAAATTAAGGGAAAAAGTCGCTCTGAGTTTATGCTCGAAGCTGCTTATGAAAAAGCCCAAAACATTCTTTTAGATCAATGTTTTTTTGGTTTAAATGAAGTCAGATTTCAAGAATTTTTAGATCGGCTAGATGAACCCCCAACCCTCAATCATCAATTGCAGCAATTGTTAACAACTAAGCCACTGTGGGATTAAATTCAGAATCAAACCGAATTACCCCGCCAGAAAAACTCAATTCATCTCATCAAATTGATAACTTTGATTCCGGCAATCATCAACTGAATGACTGGCTGAAAAAACGTGCTTTGAAGAATGAGTTAGAGGGAGGTTCACGCACTTATGTTGTTTGCGTTGGCAATGTCGTCATTGGATATTATTGTCTTGCTAGTGGGGCGGTAGCACAAACCATCGCAACAGATCGAGTTCGCCGTAATATGCCTGATCCAATTCCCGTGATGGTGATTGGCAGACTCGCAGTTGATCGGCAATGGCAAGGGAAAGGGATCGGTCGGGGTTTACTCCGAGATGCAATTCTTCGGACTTTACAAGCTGCTGAAATTGTCGGCATTCGGGCAATTCTTGTTCAAGCTATTTCTTTAGAAGCGAAACAGTTTTATGAGAATTGTGGATTTACGGTTTCACCCATTGAACCAATGATTCTGATGATAACCGTTAAAGATGCCATTTCTGCACTAGGTTTGTAAATTTTAATAAAGTATGACAAATCTAAAGAATCTAACGATTGAATACAATTTCAACTCTTACCTGAAATTTATTTATAATAAACGAAGATGGGAATACAAATTTCAATTTCTGATTCTGTTCTACAAGCAATTCGTTTACCTGAACAGCGTATTGAACAGGAATGGCGAGCGGATGATACAGAAGAAGCGATTGAAGGAATTAAACAAGGATTAGAGGATTTTGAACAGGGACGGTTTCGAGATTTTGAGCAATTTGCTGAAGAACAATATAACAGATCGTTGTAATTATGCAGTTAGAAGATTATTTAGAATTTATTAATCCTAATGAAATTCGTCTCAAAGGTCATCGTATTGGCATTGAGGATATTATCAAATATTATTTGGATGGATACACCCCAGAACAAATTTTACAAGAGCTACCTACCCTCAACCTTGAAAAAATCTATGCTGTGATTACCTATTATTTACAAAATCGTTCGGCGATGGATGCTTATCTATTGCGGTTATGGAAACAGCGAGAACAACATTATCAAGAGTTTATCACTCATCCTTCACCTTTAAGGCAACGTTTACAAGCGGTTAAGCAGCAACGAGAACAGGAGAAATTAAAACATGAAAGTTCGGTTTCTCCTTGATGAAAATTTGTCCCCAAAATTGAAGTTAGCGGTACAACGTTTTAGATTGACGAGTTTGACTGTTAATTGCAATTGCACAGGCTGTAGATATAAGATTTCGTGTTGCTTGAGATTGAGGAGTATAGTGTGTCGAATCTCCTTCTACAACCCAATAGTTATGTCTACAGCTAATTGTTGCATCTATTCTTTCGCTATCCAGATAATATGTCGCAGTTATGAATAACCCAGTACCTGCTGGTGTGCCTCTTGAGACAGAATCAGTATCGAGAGTCAGGGTTTCTCCGGTGGAAGCTGTACCAAGAACTACCATTTCAGCTTGGGCAGGTTGCAAGACAAAAGGAGCTAGGAGAGCGATCGCTAAACCTATCAATCTAAATTTATTCACGAATTTTCCTCTAAGTAATGTATATACGGTAGTGATACCTAAAAATGATATCAGGGTAGCTCTGACACCTGAAATAAGAGGAGGAGCCTCTATCATATATTCCCAGGCTCCTGCTTGGGAACGAGGTGAAAACAAATATAAAATCTACACTTATAAAAAGAATAGTGTAGATTGATTGCTATTAAAAATTAAATAATTGATAAGTAAGAATTTATTCAATTATTCATCCCAACATCTCTTGTGGCCATCAACGTATTTGCAAACCAACTTCCCGACAATCAAATGTTTCTTTATTTCATTCTTCTGTGAGTTATAAGTGTATGTATTGCTTACAGATACACTAGGTGTTAGATTCAAGGATGGACTTGCCAATACAGGTAAAACATTGCTTACAACAAGCAAAATGATTAAAAGGGAAAAGGAAAAAATTGTTGCTAATTTTTTCATGACTTTTTCTCTCCAACTGGATTTCTGAAACAACTGACTTGTTTTATTATATAAGAGTATTTTAGATGTAACAATCCTAATAAGTAACATTAAGTCAGTAGTTTTATAAAGTTTTTTATCAATTTATCGAGGATAGACTTGCCAAAGTACGGAAAAGTACGATAAATTAAGATAACCTTAAGCCAGACTTCACCCCCAACTCAATCTATGACTACTGAGGAACTCTTACATTGGGCGGATGACATTGTATTTACCAAAACAGGAAAACACCTCGATTCTGTAGAAATGGCTATCTTAGAAGGAACTTGGCAAGGATTAAAATATGAAGAAATTGGGAAAAGTTGCTATCGGAGTAAGTCCCATGTTAAAAATATAGCTTCCGAATTATGGAAGACTCTATCGGATTTGTTAGGAGAAGATATCAATAAAATGAATGTTCGCTCTATTTTAGAAAGAAAAGCAGTATCTAATATTTACAATTACGGTGAATCTTTGGAGATAGTTAGTAGTTATATTAATAGCCCTATCAATATTTATGGAGAAAAGATGCGATATTCAGAAGATACTAGACAGCGATCGCAATCTCCCTCAGAAACTTCACCAACCCAAAATCAATCAACAATCATCAATTTAATAGACGCACCCGAATTAACTACCTTTTACGATCGCACCTCAGAATTAACTACCCTCAAACAATGGATATTAGAAGATCATACTCGCTTAATTACCATTTATGGATTAAGTGG
>NZ_LATL02000096.1:3612-10191 GCF_000972705.2 Limnoraphis robusta CS-951
CTGCTGTAAGGTAGTTGTCATGTTAGGTATGATTGCTATGTATTTTTCGAGGTTCGTCGGTAGTGATTTCTCTACCGTGATTACAGTATTGCACGGTCAATGAAGTTTTGTAAAGTAGTTTTTCAGAAAGTTTACTTAACTAAGCTATAAAGAAAACTAATGATTGCTCAAGTCAGGCTTCTACCCAGGTGGTAAATCCGGTTTGTACAGTAGATGTGGCACTATCTCAGTCATTGATCTATGTCTTCTGTGATCACTTACAGTCCGGCTTATACACTGGTTCCAACCTACGAGTGTTTTAATCGTTGTACTTACTGTAATTTCCGCTCCGAACCCGGAACAAGCCCAGGGCTGACTCTGACGCAAGCTCAACAAATCTTAAAATCGCTTCAAGATCGAGGGGTGATTGAGATTTTAATCTTAAGTGGAGAAGTTCATCCTCAGAGTCCTCAACGTCCAGCCTGGTTTGAACGAATTTATCAATTATGTGAACTCGCCTTGTCGATGGGATTTTTACCCCACACCAACGCCGGGCCACTTCTCTATGAAGAAATGGCACAACTCAAACAGGTTAATGTCTCAATGGGCTTGATGCTTGAACAAATGACTCCTAAATTGCTGGAAACCGTCCACCGCCACGCCCCGAGTAAAGTTCCTCAACTGCGACTCCAACAGCTAGAATGGGCGGGAGAATTGCAAATTCCCTTTACAACGGGTTTATTATTGGGAATTGGGGAAAATGAGACGGACTGGCGAGAAACCTTAGAAGCGATCGCCACCGTTGATCAGCGTTGGGGACATATCCAAGAAGTGATCTTACAACCTCACAGTCCTGGTCAGCAGCAAGTTTGGCAGGGAGAAGCTTTTAATATGACTCTACTGCCTCAAGTCGTTGCGATCGCTCGTTCTCTGCTTCCAAATGAGATTACGTTACAAATTCCGCCGAATCTCGTCACCCATCCTGATATCTTAATCGAATGTCTCATAGCCGGAGCGAGGGATTTAGGCGGTATCAGTCCCCATGATGAAGTGAACCCCGACTATCCTCACCCCGATGCTCAAACGCTTGCCCCTATTCTTGAAGCTAACGGTTGGCAGTTGAAAAAACGCTTACCTGTTTATCCTCAGTATATTCCGGGGTTGCCAGCCCAATTAAAAACTTTAGTTGAGGATTGGCAGCTTGCCACAAAAAGCTCCTCTGTGATACAATGAAAATTCGTGATACGGCGGCATAGCCAAGCGGTAAGGCAGAGGTCTGCAAAATCTCCACCCCCGGTTCAAATCCGGGTGCCGCCTTCTAATATTGAACTCAGAAGTCAGTCAGGGGGTTGAAACCCGTGTCTAATATCCAAAGTCCTCGCACATAGGACTATCAATTAATATTTCCGTCAGTATTAAGTCGTTAATTGTAAAAGTTGTTCGCTAAAAAATTTACTAAATTTTAGGATAATCGACAGAGATTGCAGACTTTCCCACCAGTCTTCTACATCAAAAATTTCGTATAGATCTAGGCTATCCATTATCGAATCAATTTCATCTGAGAATTAATTAAATCTGATTACAGGTATTAACAAATTTAATTGAACGCAATAGCTCATTCAAAAACCCAGTCTAGTCTTCAGCTAGAAACCGATAGATTGCTGATAATCTGACCTAAAACGCCCGCTCAATTTTTGCAAATACTGACGTGAGATCGGTTGACAACACTAGAGATTGAAGTAAACTCGGATGACGTGTGTAATTGTTTACGCTACTGTTTAAGTGAGGGATCAGGATGCAACTATTAGAAAGCTCGGCACTGTTATCTAGCACTGCATAGCTTTCAACAAGATCCCAATTCCTGCTTATTCTGACACTAAACACCTAGCAACGACCATGATACCAAACGATTTGCTGACGACTGACCAACCCGACTCCAATCCCCAAAACCCCGATAAACCCGAAGAAGCTTGTGGTGTTTTCGGTATCTACGCACCGGGTGAAGATGTTGCTAAACTCACCTATTTTGGATTATACGCCCTCCAACACCGAGGTCAAGAATCAGCAGGAATTGCCACCTTTGACTCAGAAAAGCTGCATCTGTACAAAGAGATGGGGTTAGTTTCTCAAGTGTTTAACGAATCGATCCTCAGCGAGTTAAAAGGGAATCTCGCAGTCGGTCACACTCGTTATTCTACAACCGGATCGAGCCGAGTGGTCAATGCTCAACCGGCTGTCGCCAATAGCCGTCTAGGATCAGTCGCAGTCGCTCATAATGGTAATCTGGTTAATACCCCTCAACTGCGGGAAGAGATGACCCGACGCCAATATACTTTTGTTAGTACCACAGATACAGAATTAATTGCTCTGGCGATCGCTTCTGAAGTTGATTCGGGTAAGGACTGGTTAGACGCTTGTCAAAGTGCCTTTAAAATGTGCGAAGGAGCATTTAGTTTAGCGATTGGTACCCCTGTGGGATTGATGGGTGTACGTGATCCTCATGGGATTCGTCCTTTGGTGATTGGCACTTTAGACAACAACCCGACTCGATACGTTCTGGCGTCTGAAACCTGCGGTTTAGATATTATCGGTGCTGAATTTTTGCGAGAAGTTCAACCGGGTGAAATGGTTTGGATTACTGAAGACGGATTACAGTCAATTCAATGGCAACAACAAGCCTCTCGAAAACTTTGTGTGTTTGAAATGATCTATTTTGCCCGACCCGATAGCCAAATGGAGGGAGAAAGTCTCTACAGTTATCGAATGCGAATTGGTCGAGTCTTAGCCAAAGAGTCCTATATTGATGGGGATTTAGTAATTGGGGTTCCCGACTCTGGTATTCCGGCGGCGATTGGCTTTTCTCAAGAATCTAATATACCCTACATGGAAGGATTGATCAAAAATCGTTATGTGGGTCGCACGTTTATTCAACCGACTCAGGGAATGCGAGAGTCGGGTATTCGCATGAAACTGAATCCTCTAAAAGATGTTTTGGAAGGAAAGCGAGTGATTATGGTGGATGATTCTATTGTGCGAGGAACCACCAGCCGTAAGATTGTTAAAGCGTTGCGAGATGCAGGGGCGACAGAAGTTCACATGAGAATTTCTTCTCCTCCTGTGACTCATCCTTGCTTCTACGGGATTGATACTGATAGCCAAGATCAATTGATTGCGGCGAAGAAGTCGGTTGAGGAGATTTCCGAACATATTGGGGTGGACTCGTTGGCTTATCTGAGTTGGGAAGGAATGTTACAAGCGACTCACGAAGACCCTCAGAATTTCTGTTCGGCTTGTTTTACCGGAAAATATCCAATAGACGTTCCTGAACTGGTAAAACGCTCAAAATTGATGTTAGAGGAACCTGTGAAGGTTTAAGACAGTTTACAGTCATCAGTGAACAGGCAACAGGCAACAGGCAACAGGCAACAGGCAAAAGGCAAAAGGCAAAAGGCAAAAGGCAAAAGGCAAGAGGCAAAAGGCAAAAGGCAAAAGGCAATAGGCAATAGGCAATAGGCAATAGGCAATAGGCAACAGGCAATAGGGGAAGTCTTTAACTGCTAACTGGTCACTTGTCACTGGTCACTCTCTTGCGAACTTTGCTAAGATTGCGAACTAAGTCTCGCCGGAAACCGCGCCCGTCGCAAGGCAAGCCCTGGTCACTGATAACTGTCCCCACTGGTCACTGATAACTGGTTACTGGTCACTGTTTCTCCGCCTCCTAAGCGCAAAAACCCCTGATGAATGGTTTTTGTTTGATAAGAATTTCATATCTCTCTCGGATTCACTCCGGAATTGTTTGCAGAACTTGGATAGATCGATTAACGTTCCGGATGTGATGCGAGAGGAGGATGCCACCAAAAGCTCATCTAGAACCCCATCTCACGACTGAAGACCTGAAAGTGCGTTACCGACAAGCGAGGGATACTACCGAAGCGCGTCGATGGCACTTGCTTCAGCTCGTCGCGGGTGGCTGGACTATTAAACGAGCCGCCGAGGTTGTAGGCTTGAACTACGACTATTCTAAGGAGATTATTCGGCGCTATAACCGCGAAGGCCCCTGTTCTGTCAGGAACCGTAGCCGTGATCGCCAACCCCCTGTTGCTCGCTCTTTGTTAAGCTTGGCGCAGCAGCAGGAACTCAAAGAGGCTTTACAAAGCCCTCCCCCTGATGGGGGTGCCTGGTCAGGCCCGAAAGTCGCCGAATGGATTGCTCAAAAAACTGGTCGCCAACACGTCTGGCCCCAAAGGGGTTGGGACTATCTCAAGCGACTGGGAATTAACTGGAGACAACGCAAAAATACCGACAATGAGGAGTGAATCTAAGCTTTTAAAATTAGGTTTTGAGACACTTAGCATTGTATTGGTGCATCTACTTTGCGACTCTCTAATTAGAAGGCAATAGGCGCGAATTGCAAGAGGCAAAAGTCGGGAGTTGGGAGTCGGGAAAAAACTGTTAACTGAAAACGGTTTTTACTGGTAACTGGTCACTGGTCACTGTTCACTGTTAATCCAGATTGTACCCGCCACAAACTTGCATAAATTCCTGGTGTTTCTAATAATTGTTCGTGTCGCCCCCATTCTACTAATTTTCCCTGATCCATGACGTAAATACAATCTGCATTCCTCACGGTTGACAGGCGATGGGCGATCGCAATGGTTGTTCGATTTTGGGTAATATATTCGAGCGATCGCTGAATGGCGGCTTCTGTTTCGTTATCGACGGCAGAGGTCGCCTCATCTAATATTAATATAGGTGGATTTTTTAACACGGCTCTCGCAATGGCTATGCGTTGTCGTTGTCCGCCGGATAATTTTTGTCCTCGTTCTCCAACAATTGTATCATACCCTTGGGGTAATTTTTGAATAAAATTATCGGCTTCTGCCACTTGCGCGGCGGCGATAATTTCAGGTAAAGACGCATCAAAAGTTCCATAGGAAATATTTTCAGCAACGGTAGCGTGAAACAGAAAAACATCTTGACTCACTAAACCGATGGCTTGACGTAAATCTTTTAATTGAATTCGATTAATTTCAATCCCATCAAGGGTAATTATTCCTGATTGAATTTCATAGAGTCGAAGTAATAATTTCACTAATGTACTTTTTCCTGAACCTGTCGCCCCGACAATTGCAATGGTTTTAGTGGCTGGTATTTTCAGAGATAAATCTTCGATAACTGGAACTCGATTATTGTAGGCAAAGGTAATATTTTTGATGTCTATTTCTCCCCTAACCTGACTGACTGGAAGGGGAATATCTCCCGGATGAGTTTCAATAGATGTATCTAATAAATTCATCACTCGGTTAATGGAAGCCATCGCCCGTTGATACTGATCAAAGGTTTCTCCCAGTCGCGTTAACGGCCATAATAAACGTTGGGTAATAAACACTAAAACGCTATAAGTTCCTACGGCTAAACGTCCGGCTAGGGCTTCCATTCCTCCTAATAATAATGTTGCAATAAACCCAAAGAAAATTGCAATTCTAATTAAGGGAACAAAAGCAGAAGACAGTTTAATCGCTCGTTTATTACTCTGTCGATAGGCTTCACTTTGTTCGGTAATTCGTCCAGTTTCATAGTCTTCTGATGTAAAACTTTTAATCGTTGTAATGCCGCTTAAATTATTGGATAACTGACCATTTAACCAGCTAACTCGTTCTCTCACTTCTGCATAACGAGGGGCGAGACGTTTTTGAAATACCATTGATCCCCAAATAATAAAAGGCATGGGTAACATGGCAAACCAAGCCACATTTGGAGCGAGAATAAAAAACCCACCTCCCACTAAAATAACAGTTGTTACCACTTGCAAAATTTCATTCGCACCAAAATTTAAGAACCGTTCTAACTGGTTGATATCATCATTTAAAATTGACATCAAACTTCCGGTACTGCGTTCTTCAAAATAGGCTAATTCGAGTTCTTGTAAATGGCTATAAGCATCTAAACGCAAATCATGTTGAAGGGTTTGGGCTAAGTTTCGCCAGAGGAGTTCATAGGCGTATTCAAAAGCTGATTCTAAGCCCCATATAATTAAACTTAACAGCGATAATACCCAGAGTTGGGCGACGACATTTTCGACTCCCCATTGGGCGATAAATGAATCTTGTTGGTTCACGACAACATCAACGGCAGCACCAATTAAAACAGGCGGCGCTAAATCAAATAGTTTATTTAAAATAGAACAAATTGTCGCCTGAAATATTTGCATCCGGTAAGGATGAGCGTATTGTAACAGACGAGTCAAAGGATGAGTGGTTTTCGATGATTTCGGTGACAATTTTTCAACTCCAGTACATGAGTGAACCCTAACTGTATTTGTTGGTTTTCAGGGTAACTGTACAGCAGATTAATTCAAGAGATCCTTTCATTGTTATACCATTTTTCTATAATTTTGTTTTAACCTGTCCTGAAATGAGAGGGAACTAGGAGGGAACTAATAGCCTCCTCCTCCCTCCCTTTCTAAGGGAGGTGCCGTTGGCGAAGCCTATCTGAAGGATATAGGCGGAGGGATGGGGAGGTTGGTGGGGGTTAAAAAGAGAGTTAGAGGTTAAAGTCAGTGTTTTTATCATTTAAAATCATTAGAAATTGGTAGAACTA
>NZ_LATL02000096.1:10201-38420 GCF_000972705.2 Limnoraphis robusta CS-951
ACGCTGCTGTAAGGTTGTTGTCATGTTAGGTATGATTGCTATGTATTTTTCGAGGTTCGTCGGTAGGTGTTTGTTCCTGCCGTTATTACTATATTAATCTAATTTTGAGTTTTGTAAAGGAGTTTAACGAAAGTTTTTTTAATGTAAACTATCAGGAAAACTAATCTAACTGTCTCAGAAGCCTACAGAACGGAATAGTCAGCGATCGCATTAGCAGATGATCGGACAATGCCAATACAGGATATCCTGAAAGCTGAACTCCAACTCGAGAACGACAACTTAATCGTTACTTATATTCATAGAGACTATCCCCAGTAATGACAGACACATCACTATCCTTATTTTGGCAACTGGTGGGATGGGTATTTGCCCTAAATGCTGAGGCTTTCCGGGTCGTCAGCACAATTGGCCAAGGCTTAAGCATCGCCCTATTTATCGTTTTATTTGCGGGACTCTCCCAAGCGATCGCCCAAAGCATAATCTTATTTATCAACCAAGTTCAGCCCATTCGGTATGTCTTCAGCCTGCTGATCAACACCATTTTGTTTGTAGCGGGTTTTTTATTCTTGGTTTTCAGTACGTGGTTAATTACCCTCTTACCCGGATCAGTCAAAGTTAGCTTAATCACCTTGATCACCGTTTTAGGAATTAGCTACGCGCCCTTAGTCTTCAGCTTCTTAGGAACCTTGCCCTATCTCGGAGTTCCCCTACTCTCATTACTCTCGGTGTGGCATTTGCTAGCGATTGTAGTCGGGTTTGATGCGATTACTGGGATCGGAGTTGAGAAAGCCTTGGGTTATGTCGTCTTCGGGTGGATTATGTTGCAGGTCTTGCAACAAACGCTAGGACGCCCACTCGCGAACTTTGGTCGATGGTTAACAGATACTGTAGCTGGTGTCGATCTGTCCACTCGTCGTCAAGACGTTGCTCATATTGTTCAAACCCGCGCCCAAGAGTCCTCATCCGTTTGGCAAGAACAACTACGAGAACGAATTACAGAAATTCGACAACCCAACAATTTATCAGAATTCACCGCACAAACGACAGGAACAAAAAACAGACCCGTAAAATCGTCAACCTCAACAACAACAGCAACTCTTTCTCGACCTCCAGAAACAATAGAAAACCCTAAAACCCGGATCAACAGAACCCTAAACACGATTCTCGGTCTATTGGGAATAGCCGTGTTAACCTATGTGATCATCGTCTTTCTGCGGCCTGTGCGTGAATGGTGGTTTGGCTGGTACAGTAGTCTACCGACTGTGTTCAGGCTGACTTTCAAACTGTTCTGGATTGGGATGATCGCCCTTGTCGTCGCTGGAATACTCGCCCCCTTAGAAACCCTGGGTTGGTGGGCGGGTTGGTATGATGATCAAGTTGATACTATTGATAATGTAGGAGAACTCGCTGAACCTGTTGCTGATCCTAAAAACATCTCTCGCTACATTGTTTATTTGGATGGCATTGGTAAATCAAACTATGAATACTTACCCGATATTGAAGAATTTTTAAACACTTTAGCCCCAGCCTTACCCGATGATATTGCTCTAATTCGGGGAATCTTGCCCTATTCTGTTCTCAGTAAACCCCTTGATCAAGATAGACCTTTAGCTTTTTTCTGGAAACTCGCTGACCAAGCCAGAATTGCCAATCCCGCCAGTTTGCTGGGGTTATTAATTAATATCCGTAATGTTTTAATTGTCGGGGTTTCAGCCGATCAACGTTACGGGCCTCTCTATAATCAAGGAATTGCTCAAGTTGTCTACAACGGCTTAGTTAAAAACGGCTATCCGCTTAACAGCAGCATTCCCATTACCTTAATTGGTTATAGCGGTGGCGGTCAAATGTCTTGTGCTTGTGCTACCTTTTTAAAACGAGCCTTAAGCGCACCTATTGATGTGATTTCCTTGGGCGGTGTGATTAGTGGCAATTGTAATATTCTCAAACTCGAACATCTCTATCACCTCGTCGGAGACAAAGATGGAGTCGAACAAATAGGGCCTATCATGTTTCCCGGACGTTGGAAACTCCTTCTGTTATCCTATTGGAATCGAGCCAAACGACGGGGAAAAATCTCTATTTTCTCAATGGGGCCTGTCGGACATCAAGTTCCCGGTGGTATTCTTGACCCTAACGTGATTTTATCGGATGGTCGGAGTTCTCTCCAACAAACTATCGACTATATTAAAAAGATTGTACAAGGTGATTTACTTCCGCCCATAGATTTAAGTGCGGTTCAACCCAGCAATTATCAACTTTATCGCCAAGCTGATTTTAATCATCCTGATTACTATCCCATTGATCAAAGCGTTAATCCCAATCTCTACAAACCTATCGGGACTTGGATGGGACGGTTAATTTTACCAAAACTCGAAGAACGTCAACAGATCCGAGGGGTTTTATTTGAAGTTCATCATGGGGATGCTGACCATCAACATCTTATCGGACAAGTGGTTAAATTACGGTGGGTTGCTCATCGGGAAGTTCAAAAACTGGTTCAAGCGGTCACTCAAGATGTTCACTTCAGTGCTGATGCTGAATATACCAGCAAATATGGTGGACTGGTTCATCCTGTCCGTCTCAACCATTGGCAGCAAGTTGATCCGTTAGAATCTTTAGCGGGTTCTCATCCGGTTGATGATGTCATCGTCATGTTGGAGGGTGCAGTCAGCGTCGAAGAAAACCCCACAACGACTTCTAAATATCCAGTTACACTACGAACTTATCACACTCCAATTCAAATTACTGGACGTTACTATGGTTTAATTCAATTTGTCGAACCTATTGCTGATACCGATCAATTTCGAGTCATTCACTTTAACCGGATTTCCCGTCAGTTTGACGGCCCTGAAGAACGGGTGCGTTTACCACAAGTGGTTCTCGGGAAAGATTCTGCAAGTTATCCCTCTACAACCCATGACATTGAACGATCGCCTTTAAACGAAACAGGTTGGTATATCTACGGGGCTAAAGATAAAAATGGACAGTTTGTCGTGCAGTCCCTCGCTCCGCGATCTCTGTTGCGTCTGCAACCAGAGCAAGTAATATTTGGCAAAGCGGCTTCTCGCTACATTCGCTCACAGGCTTGGGATAATATTGTCGCGCAAAAAGGACGAATTTCTTCTGTATTGTGTTTAAATGGCGAGGATGAGTCTTCATCGGCGATTCAAAATGCAATTGATGCTTGGCAAGAAGGCGATCGCGCTCTTTTACTTCATACTTATGGGGGTATTGGGGGTAAAAACAAAGAACCTGCGGCATCTACGCCGATTTTCTTTGGACATTTTGCCTATGGGGTGGCGCAAGTGGTTCGTGATCCATTAGCCGATGAATTGCGCTTCGAGATTAGTTATCATCAGGTTTACACCCACAACACCGATGGATTAATTGCCGGAACCCTACATTGGTCAAGGTATTTAGGCGATCGCCAATTCGGTTGGCTGGGAAGTCGTCCGGTTTGCGATATCTTGGTTAAACTGGATGCCTTTACCGGAGATTACGATTTAGAAGGTTTACAGCGATCGCCTCTAACAAGGATGTTGGCACAGTTGCAAGTAATGACTGCCCGTTATCGGATTGGAGATGGCACCGGAGGAACCTATGTTGGGCCTGCGAATAATTGCGCTCAAGACTCTAACCAAGCGTTATTTGCCAGTATTCAAGACACAAAAGCTATCATTCAATCGAATCAGGATTGGTTGCAAAATTGGGGAAGTGTTTATCCTCAACAAGCTGAACGTTTTGGACAGTTGATCAAGTTGGGCGCAGATCTCAAGCGTGAACTGCAACCGTTTGATAAACCTCGTCCCGACTGGGAGAATCAGGAGTATAATCTCGGCAGTACCTTAGAAGATGAACCCCTGAGAAATTTGGCGATGGGACTGGGGAGTTGGCGAACTTTGCTTCCCCGCAAAGCTAGTGATACGGTTGTTCAAATTTTCCTCAAGTACAACGCTTGCGTGTGGGTGCTACGAACTAATCAAGTTGGCGGATATGACCCGGATATTGAACCTGTTGCGCCGATGACGTTTTAGGGAACAGGTTACAGGGAAAAGGCTATCTTGCAAGAGGTGATGGGGTTACTTTTCACTTTTGACTGTCTCCTCTACTCCATGCACAGGAAAGCTAGATACATTAACCTATAGATGAAAATGCGTCCCGACAGATTTCTAAAAAACATGGTGAAACAGCTTACCTCGCCCTATTCTGCAACTTGGATTAGCAATCTGGCCGAAATCCCCAAATCTGAATGGGATACTTTGGCAATACCGTTAAAAACGCCTTTTTTTGAATGGGATTGGCTGCACAACATGGAAACCTCTGGAAGTGCAACCGGACGTGCGGGTTGGCTTCCGCATCATCTAACAGTCTGGCGTGAGGGTCAACTGGTGGCAGCGGCGCCGTTATATATTAAAGGTCACAGTCGGGGTGAATTTGTTTTTGATCATCAATGGGCAGATTTAGCCTATCAGCTTGGGATTCAATATTATCCGAAAATGTTAGGAATGTCGCCGTTTACTCCGGCTGAAGGCTATCGATTTTTAATGGCACCAACGGAAGATGAAGAGGAATTGACGGCTTTTATGGTGCATGAAATTGATCAGTTTTGTATTCGTAATAATATTTCGGGGTGTAATTTTCTCTATGTTGATCCGCAGTGGAAAGCGTTAATGGAACGCCAGGGATTTACGGCTTGGTTACATCATAGCTATATTTGGACGAACCAAGGCTTTAATTCTTTTGATGACTATTTGCAGGTATTTAATGCCAATCAGCGTCGAAATATTAAACGAGAACGCAAAGCCATTGAGAAAGCGGGATTACAGTTAAAAACATTAACGGGAGATGAAATTCCCAAGTCTTTGTTTTCTTTAATGTATCATTTTTATGCGGATACTTGTGATAAGTTTGGCTGGTGGGGAAGCAAATATTTAACCAGAAATTTTTTTGAACAACTCCATCACGACTATCGCCATCGAGTGTTATTTGTTGGGGCTTATCGTGAACAAGATGAACGGGAACCGATGGGAATGTCATTTTGTTTGACTAAAGGTGATCGCTTGTATGGTCGCTATTGGGGAAGTTATCAAGAAATCGATTGTTTACATTTTAATGCCTGTTATTATACACCGATTGAATGGGCAATTCATAACGGGATTCAAACCTTCGATCCCGGTGCAGGTGGACGACACAAAAAACGTCGGGGTTTTCCGGCGATGGATAATCATAGTTTACATCGATTTTACGATAACCGTCTGAGTAAGATTTTAAAGTCTTATATCGACAAAGTGAATGCGATGGAAGAGCAAGAAATTGAGGATGTTAATCAAGATTTACCGTTCCGTCAGGAGGAGGAAAATCATTAGGATTTAGAATTTAGTGAGGGCGGGTTTATGTTGGTTGTTTGTGGGAAGAGATACATCTAGGCGGAACCCGCCCCTACAGCACTGGTGAGAGTTCACGGATCTAAAGGGGCTATTTCACCTCCCAAGTTGGGAGTCACTGGATTAGCCCCAGGTGTGTCTGAAGGCGGAGGAGACAATAAAAAGGGGTTGGGGGGTGCGTCTGAACCTTCTGGGAAAGCGGGAAGCAGAGGATTTTCAGCATCCGGTGAACCGGGAGGAACTAAATTCGTGGGATTGCTTTGAGTGGGGAGTTCCGCCGAACTCGGTAAGGTAGCCAGGGCGACTCGTTCACCGCCAACCGCCCGCAACTTATCTAAGACTTGAACGACATCATTATACCGAGCATCTTTGGGTGCATATAATACCATTAATCCATTGGGATTCCAACGCCGAAATCGCTGTAGCGCCCGATCTAATTGTTGATCATTAACGGCTTGCTGATCAATATAGGTTCTTCCCTGATCATCAATTCCGACAATCAGCATTTTTTGTATCTGAGTTTCCCCTGTCGTCGCCTTGGGTAAATCCACATTAATCGCTTGCTGGCGGGTTAACTGAAGGGCTGCCAAAATAAAAAAGGTCAGAATACAAAAGACCACATCAATCAAGGGCAGGAGTTCAATCCGAGCGTCATCGGGGGAAGAATCAAAATTCAATTTCATAGGTCGCTCTTGGCTGGGTTTGTAGAGAAGTGTGCTGAAAATTGTCAGAGAAGCAAGTCTCCGCTTTCAAAAAGTGGATCAAATTTTAGTTGATCCGATCTTCTTCTTCGTCGGGTTTTTCATCATCTTCTAGATGTTCAGAAGTTTCAACGGATTGAATTTCAGTATTTCTCTGAATTTCTGTGTTTCTATGATTCAAAGAACGTTCTTCTGATTCTTCGGATTTGTCTAGGTCGATTGTAGAAGCATGGCTGTTATTATTAAAAGCATGATTCCTGTCTGCTTCATACTCAAGTTGTGCTTCTTGATTGCGAATCACTTGTAACTGAGATTGCACCTGGGGCCAGTCTTGACGATAGAGTAACTCTAACTCATTACCAACTTTACGAAACACCTTAATCTGACTGAAAGAGAGTGCTTGAAATAAACGATAAAACGTTAAGCTGACAATTGCCACAATCAAACCGGTAGCGGTAGTAATTAACGCTTCACCAATCCCCAAGGTTACATCCGAAGCTGAAGAAGTTCCAATATCACCCAAGCGAATGGAACCGAGTGAGTTAATCAAACCTAAAACCGTACCCAACAAGCCTAACATCGGAGATAAAGCAATGACCGCTTCTAAAATTTTGTCACCTCGTCGCATTGAGGCGAGTTCATCGTCGGCGGCGGCTTCTAACGCCAGTCGAAACAACTCCGGATCTGGATTATTCAGGCGTAACGGGGCATACAGAAATCGACCAACGGGTCGGTTACTCGCCTGTCGGGTGGCTTGATAAGCGACTCCCCACTGTCCTCGACGGGCTGCATCCACAACTCTGTTGACAATTTGCTGTTCCCGAGTCAGGGTATTTCCCCAAAACCACAATCGTTCAATAATGGTACTAACAGATAAAATCGATAATACCAATAGCGGCCACATCGCGGGGCCACCTTTCGCAAAGATTTCTTGAATATCCATTGATTAGCACTCCTCTACAACAGACTGAACCCCAGGTTTGAACTTCGCAACAGCAAACAGCATTCAAGCAAAGCCGTCTCAATTTTAATCGCTTGCAAGCAATTGGCAAGTCTAAAGTAGCGATCGCTCTGTCTAGAAAGGCTACCATTACTTGAATCTGGCAAAATTGCAAATCTTACGCTAAACTTTAACAGCATATCAGTTGATTATTTATATCTACACTTACTATCTTGACTGGTATTAATCCCGATGGGTTCTTTGATCTGACCCCTAACCCAGATATTTTTCAGATACAGGCGGATTTACTGACGAATCTTCCCGGTGGGTTACGCGGTTTAGAAGGTGATCAGCAGATTGTGGGGTCGGAAGTTGCAGAAATCATTAACGGCAATCAAAATAACGATACAGTAGTTGGTAATCAAGGCAATGATACCTTATTTGGCGGAAAGGATTCTGATGTCTTAAGTGGAGAGGAGGGAGAAGATCAACTCTTGGGAAATTTGGGAGACGATCAACTCTTGGGGAACTCGGGGAATGATACCCTGTGGGGCGGAAAACAAAACGATATCTTGACGGGAGACGAAGGAAGGGTTACAATTTTATGATCGGGAAACGTTCCCCGAAAAATATCAAAATGGGGCGTTTGTCGCGTTTCGGGGAAGTTGGAACCGTGACCCTGGAACGGGTTATAAATTGGTGTTTGTTCCCTTTGATGAAAACGGTCAACCGACGGGAGAATATGAAGATTTTCTCACAGGTTTTTTGATTGATCCTTCTGTTCCGAAAACTTGGGGGCGCCCGGTGAGTGTGTTGACAATGCCGGATGGTAGTTTACTGTTTACCGAAGAAGCGAATGATCGCATTTATCGGGTTCAATATCAAAATTAGAACGCTCTAAAACCCGACCCTAACCCGATCTTTGAAGGAGAGAAATTTGGTAGGATCTATGTCTACAGAAACTCAAAACTTAAAGCAAAAAGCCGTTATTGTTGGTGGGGGGCCAGCAGGTTTTGCCACCGCATTAATGTTAGCAAAGCGGGGTTGGTCGGAAATTACAGTATTAGAAAAACGTCCCTCGGCTGATTTTTATGAACCGGATAAATCCTTTAATTATTTAATTGATGGTCGGGGGCAAAAATTTACTGATTTATTGGGTTTTACTGAAAAGTTATCAAAAATTGGTGTTCCCAATACCGAGTTTTACTTAACAGAAATCAAAGCGGATGGCACTTGTAAAACTTCAAAAGTACCCGTTGTAGACCCCAACCGAAAAACGGCTTATTGGTTGCCACGTCGAGCATTTTTGCAGTTGCTTTATCAAGAAATAGAGGAAAATTGGCAGGGTTGTATTCAGGTTTTATTCAATACAAAATGTGTAAAACTTGACTCAAGTGTTGAAGAAAATTTGGGGAAATCTAAACTAACCGTTTTTGCTCAAGAAATTAATAACGAAAAAGTTGTCACATTTGAAGCCAATCTCTTAGTTGGTTGTGATGGGATTAACTCTGTTGTTCGGGAAACTTTAGATCGCTGGGAAAACTCGGAAACAAATCAATTTAAAATGCAGTTGTTTCCCTCTGCAAGTTCGGGTTTGAAATACAAAGTTTTGACTCTATCGCCAAACTTTCCCCTCGATAATAATAAGTCTAAACGGGCAGTTTGTACAATGGCTTATGCGATTCGTTCGGCCTTTACAGACCCTCAGCGTTGCTTATCTCTGGGTATTTTACCTTTTGCTGACCCCAACGAACCGAGAACCGCAAATATTATCAGACCACCCGATCATCAAATTTGGAAAATACAAGACGGCGAACAGTTGTATACATTCCTAGAAACCGCTTTCCCCCAGTTGCCAATACCTGAAATTGTATCGCCCGAAGAAAGCGAACGTTTTGCAAAAAGTGAAGGTGGATTTTTTCCCGTCCCTCAATATTGTTCTGGGTTGCATTGGTTAGTATCGGCTAAAAATTATTCAAGTGGTGTGGTATTATTGGGGGATGCTGTGCATTGTTTTCCCCCGGATATTGGACAGGGGGTTAACTCGGCATTGGAGGATGTTTGTATTCTCAATCAAGCCCTATCTCAAAGTAATGATAGAATCTCCGATGCTTTGCCATTATATCAGTCTTGGCGTTCTCCCGATTTGAAACCTTTAATCCGTCTGGCTCAAACGGCTTTTCCCTGGCAATATAATCAAGATATTCTTCGGAAACGACTGTGGATGATTAACTTTTTGCTCCGGTTATTGTTGAGCCGAATTTTACCTTTTATTTTCAGCCCTCCCGCTTTTATTTTAATACAGAATCATCAACTCAGTTATCGTGAAATCTGGAATAGGACGGAAAAAACCACCAAAATTCTTTATCTATTGCTTGGGTTGATATTGGTGGGGAGTTTATTGATTTTATCTTTCGGCTATATCATAAATTAAACTAATCAATAACTGGGTTTAGCTTCTAAAGTTTCTATCAATACCCCAAAATTTACAAAACTTAACTCAAGAATAATTCTCAATAAGCAACGAGCTTGCGTTGTTTCAGCCTTTATGGTATTCTAATCTGTGAAAATAATTCCTGATTGGTGTGACCAATCAGGAATTTTGCTTGGGTATAACGCCTCAAACCCTTATTTTTCCGTTAGTTTATCCCGTCGCACCCCCCAAATTAACACCCTCATCTCAACCGACGACGCACCAATTTTTACCTCTCTCTTTTCACTAGCCTTGACAAAAATCTATAAATGTGCATACTCGCAGTCTGATTTGATAATTTCCGGAATATTTTGTCTGAAGTTTCGGGAATTCTCGATTCCGATGATGTAGGGCTTTTTAGCCAATTTGGGTATTTCTCTATTCATTCTAACCTTTAGGGGTGCAAAAGGCTAGCACCCGAAATAAATAGATTTCGCGGAATTGAAATCTGGTGTAAATTTACCCGTTTACAACATTAATCGAGGGGAACCAATGAACTCTTTTGCAACAGTAATGAATTTGCTGCGAGAAAGACAGCAATTTTTAGAAGATATTCGTCTGGGCGTTAAACTCAAGCCAAAACTTGTAAATTTATTCATTTCAAGCTCGGTTTTTTTTGGAATTTACGGTTTAATTATAGGTTCGTCGAGTAGCTTTTTACAGGCTATTTTTTCTGCGTTTAAACTTCCCGCTCTTTACTTGTTAACCCTAATTATCTGTTTTCCCACATTATACTTTTTCAATGTGATGTTTGGGTCCAAACAAACCTTTGAACAGTATTTAACGCTATTAATGACAGCGATGGCTGAAATTAGTGTTTTACTTTTGGGGTTTGCGCCTGTCACGTTCTTTTTTATGTTGAGTACCCAAGATTATCAATTTTTTAAACTTCTCAATGTGGCAATTTTTGCTCTGACGGGATTTTTAGGGATAAAATTCTTTTATGATGGAATGCAATTTATGTCTGAAAAAGATGAAGAAGGTCATAAGCTGCGTTTAAATATTTTGCGCTTTTGGTTAATTCTCTATGCTTTTGTGGGGAGTCAACTGGGATGGACGTTAAGACCTTTTTTTGGTGCGCCGGGAGAACCTTTTCAACTGTTTAGAGAACAAGATAGTAACTTTTATGTGAATGTTTTAGAATCCTTAAGTCAACTCTTTCAATAAACATGAATTATGACTTCAATTGTTTGATATTTTCTGAAGAAGAACTGGATGAATTAACAGGTTTATCTCGGGAGAGTTTAACGGGTACTCTTTGTCAAAACAAGGGAATTAGACAAGCTGTTTTAAGGAAGATTTGGTGCGATCGCCAAAAACTATTTTCCTTCATTTCAACAGAAATAATCGCATTATTTCTCAGTCTAATTCTCGCTTTTCCTCTGACATTACTGCTACTCGATAGAACAATAACTCCTGATCTTCAAACAACCATCCAGTTTTTACTCAAAGCTATTGCTTTATCTTTTGTTCTCACTCTAGTTGTTAATTTAGGAGTTTGGTTGAAGTTAAAACCTCTGCGAAATGTCTTGCATTTAATGGATGAAGTGGAAAAATACAATGATACAGTCAAATCGGTTGAAATTTTAGATCAGTTAAGGAGAACCGGAAACGTACAAGAAAATCTCGTTAACCGAGAAGAAGTCATTCAAGCCTTAAAAATTACTCGAGAGAGTTTAGAGAGTGCCTTTCAAACTGAACGAATACTTCGAGAACATCAAGACTTTATTGATCGCCGTTATGAATTATTCGCTCATTTAGAAAACAACTTAACCGCTTTAATGACCTTCAACATGACCAACCAAGCCAATGAATATGGAGAGTTACTCAATGAAGCCTTACAAATTGGGATCAGTGTTCATCGAGAAATCCAAAAAATGAAACGAAATTAAAAAAGACTCAAAAACTTTCTGTCTATGTCTTTGTGTCGAGCGTGTTTTTTTTCACCTACAAGCAAAAACAAGAGGCTTCAGCCTCCTGTTTAGTTTTTATGAGTTTTTATTAATTTGAGGGCTAACTTTCGCTGTAAAATTAGCTTTTGCGACTGATAACCTTCTTTCCGAAAACTACACCACCGAGAGTTAATAATCCTAACAGAGTTCCGGGTTCAGGAACTTCTTGAGAATCAGGAGTATCTTGAAATTGATTGGGAGCTACAAACAGAGAGATATGAGAGATGGCTTGAGCGTTACCGTTGCCGTTAACAGAAGTACCAATTGTGTTCCAAAGACCCTCTAAAGCCGATCCCGCTTCAAAGAAGTAAGCACTGTATTTGTTACTGGCTTTCAGGCTAATCACGAAGGCAGAAGAATTGTCTAATCCGGTGATAGACCAATTTCCAGTAGTCTGTCCTTGATCGGTAGTCATGTTTAGGGTAATTCCCTCGATAGAAGATCCCTCATCTGATTTATCAGCTAATTGCCATTCGTAATCACCAAACAAACCACCATTAAGCGTAGTCAGAAAATTACTGCTGTTTCCAGTATCGTTCCCTTGGATGGGGCCATAAACATCTGCTGCTTCAACGCCACCTGCGGTTACATTCGATGTCGAGGTGAATAATGCAGCGTTAGCGTCTAATGTGGATAAGGATAAAACACTAACAGCTACAACAGAAGAAGTCATTACGCCTGCGAATAAGCTTTTCATTTGAACAGTTTCCTTTAGTAAAGTTGGACTTATCAGCTTGGGGAACTCTGCTCTGCGTTTAACTGTGGTTGCTTCCGTTCCCTCATCTGTTAACTATATTACTTCCTTTCTTGTGGGACTGTCTAGTTTTTTTTGATACTTTTACGGTATCTTTACACCGAATTTATAAGAGATTTAATTTTACCTAAAACCTATGTAAAATTAGGGTTTACGGCTTGTTTAAAACACTTTTTAATCTCTATAAATTACATAAGTATTGAATGAATTGATTCTTGAATATAGTCAAATTCAGTAGAAATTCTGAGGATACAAAGTATTATTTATTACAACTGTACTTAAGTAGACTAGGAAAAGCCAAAAATAGCGATAAACAGATCCTTTGTCTATCCCCAGAATTTTCGGAGTCAATTTTGAAAAAATAGGTAGATTTGCTCTATATTTCAAACAAGTTCAAGGGGTTTTTTGATTAGCTGACCCCTAAGCCTGAGTCCTGAATTCTAAAAATCTGGACTATGTTCTGTATCCCAACACTCTCCGTGCAACCAAATTCTTCCCGTTTTTTGGCAGTCGGCTTGATTTGTTAGCCAAGGAATAGATGTCGGCGCCACCATACCGGAAGGTGAACTCCATTTTAAAATAAGATAGATAGACATGGCGATGGTAAAGGCGAAGCTTCCCAAGGTAATCGCCATAACGAGAATATTCAAGGGAGTCCACAGGCGATGTTTGTGACGTTCAAGTTGGTTGCGTTGACCTGAGCGACGTTCTCGACCGGCTAACAGGACCAAATAAAACTTTAAACCCGGAATGGGAACGGTTAGACGCAGGTTAACAGCATGATTATTTTGCCAGGGTTGAACCGTTCGGGCTGTTACCAACGCTTGAGTAATTGCCATCACTTGTTCTTCGTTTAAATTAGAATTGATAAGTGCCTGGGTAATCACAGCAGCCTGTTCTGGAGTCAAAACCGTAGAAACTTCCTGAGATAATCTCAGAACCTGTTTTCTATATTGATATTCTTCTTGCGGTTGGTCGGGTTCCATTGGGAATTAAATTTTAAAGACTACAAGATCTTTCTTATCAAAAAAGTTGGTGATTGAGAAGAAATTTAAGCTTTTAATTGTCAGATTTTGACTAAGGTTGACTCATCTTTTCTAAAGCCACTTGTAACGCTTGAGTCAAATTCTCCACCGCTTGACGCCGACTTGCTTTATAATCTGACCATCGTTGAGAAATAGAAATCGGTTCCCCGACGGTCATTTGCACTCGTCGCTTTCCTAAGTAGGGGGTTTTGCAGGGGTTTGCACCTTTGAGTCGGGCAATCATCGTCCAAACAATTGTAGTAATTTCTGCGAAACGCTCATAAGTAGGATTTTCCTGCACGTATTTCCCACTAACAGCAACAAAACTTTCAACTAATCTCATATGCCACATTCGTAGACTGGCTTCTTCTGCTATGCGATTGGCTAATCCTCGTTCGACAGGTGACAACGCTTCCACATCTTTGATATCTTCTCTATAAATATAATCCCATCCGGTTTGTTCGATGCGACGACAACGCTCTGTTAAACTGCCTTTGGGTTTAATCCCAAAGTAACTTTCTGCTACTTGTAAAGCAATATCTAACAGTCTTTGTAACCGCACGGGTAATTCTTCGCTACTCTCTTTGGGGATATGTTGATGGTAATATTGACGATAGAAATTCTCCATCAAATCTAACAAATAATTCCCTAAGTTAATCAGACGGGGATAGAGTGAACTGGGTGTCGCTTGAGAATTAGAAGTCCTTAAACCACAGTCACTTTCCATTTCAGATAAAAGTTGGGCGAGTGCTTCCCAGTTATCTTTAATATAATGATATTGAATGCCTAATGGCACCATGAAAACTTCTTCTGTTCGGTTGGCTTTTTGCAGATCTTCGACACACCAAAACCCCAATTGTGCAATTCCGGGTTCTAGAGGACTAACCCGATAATTATGACCATTTGTGGCACCTTCGGGGGCGGCTGCTATTGGAAAGCGACCATTTACAAATAAATCTCGGGCTGATCTTAACCCTTGACGATCCAGTTTTCCCCGTAATATTGAAGTTCCGCCCAATTTGGGAAATAACCAAGTTACATAGTTTCCCGCCCATAACGGAATACCCCGATCATACATAAAATGAGCATGAATGGGAGGTTTTAAAGAAATTCCTTGTTTTTTTGCCTGTTGGGGAATGTGACGCCACAATAACTGAGAAATCGGTAAAGGATCGTCAGGGTTGGGATGACGAAAGGCTAACATAAACCGAATTTTTTCCTGTTGGAATTGTTGATAGAGTTCAACTAATTGTTCGACGTTTTCGGTTTGAATTTCGGTGATTGGGGTTCGGAAACGTATCCACCAAGGAAATACCCATTGGCAGACTTGCAAAACTCCGGGTTGAAAGTCTGGAGGGATAAATGCTAAGGGGGGTTGTATGTTAATCATTTCATTGGACATTTTTCGGTTTCTCTTGTTATTTTATTTACCCTATTCCTGTTCGGTCTTTTTGTATAGCCTGAAAAAGGGAACAGGGAATAGGGAACAGAGGTAAGATTTTTCGGCTTTTTATCTCTTTTGGGATTTCTGACAAATCATTCCTGATTGTTATCGCTGATTCTGTCTTACTTCCCAATACAAAACCGACTGAATATTCGATCTAAAACAGACTCGGTGACTTCTTCTCCGGTGACTTCTCCTAATGCTTGAATCGCTTCTCTTAAGTCTATTGTCCAAAAATCAAGAGGCAGTTCATTCTCTATTGTTGTTTTCATTTGGTCTAAGGCAATTTTAGCACGAGTAATCGCAGCAGCTTGACGTTGGTTGATGGCAATCTCTAAATTTGAGGCTTGCACGTTTCCCGCGTTAATTGTCGTTAAAATGGCTGTTTCTAATGAGGGAATTCCTTTGTTTAACGCGGCGGCTGTTTTGACTATTAACAATTCTTCTCGGTTGAGTTTGGATTGAACTTGCTGGAGTTTTGACTCTAATTCGTTCTCGGAAACTTGATCAATTTTATTCAGGATTAATATTAAGGGACGATCTTGAACCTGTTGATAAATTTCTTGATCACTGTCTGTCCATCCGGCTTCTGCATCTATGGTTAATAAGACTAAATCCGCAGATTTTGCCACCGTTCGCGATCGCTCTATGCCGATTTTTTCGACTTGATCTTCTGAGTGACGAATTCCAGCCGTATCTAATACTTGCACGGGAATTCCACCAACAACTAATTGTGATTCTACAATATCCCGAGTTGTACCGGGAAGATTAGTCACAATGGCGCGATCGCTTTGACTCCAAGCATTTAATAAACTTGATTTTCCCACATTTGGACGACCCACAATTGCCACCTTTAAACCACTTCTTAAACGCTCACCTTTTTCGGCTGTTTCTATTAGTATTGACAATTCCGCAGAAATATGGTTTACTTGTGATACAATGTCTGGAACGTTTAGTGGCGGTAGGTCTTCCTCGAAGTCAATCCGGGCTTCTATTTCGGCTAAAACATCCAAACAAGCCGCCCGAAATTGGCGAATGGGCGTGGCGAGTTTTCCCTGTAATCCCGCTAAAGCAGCTTGAGATGCCGCTTGAGATTGAGAACCGACCAACTCTGCCACACTTTCGGCTTGAGTCAAGTCTAGACGGCCATTGAGAAACGCCCGCAGTGTAAATTCTCCGGGTTGAGCGAGTCTGGCTCCGGCTTCCAAACAGAGTTGTAGCACCTGTTGAACCGCGATAATTCCGCCATGACAGTGAAATTCCACCACATCTTCGCGGGTATAAGAACGGGGTGCCAACATCAACAAGAGCAAGACTTCATCGATGATTTGTTGAGTTTGGGGATGGCGAATATAGCCGTAGAGAATGCGATGACTTTCCCAGCGTTGACGTCCGGGCGCATCAAACAACAGTTTAGCGATCGCTTGGGCTTGACATCCCGACAGACGCACAATACCAACGCTCCCCTGTTGAGGAACAATCGCTGTTGCGATCGCTGCAATTGTTTCACCGCCTGTCCGAATTTCAGACATGAGCCGCCCATTAAACAAATCTAGTCTTGATTTTACCAGCAAAGATGTATGTTTCCCAGTAGTAACTGATAAAAACCCGCCCTTGATCAGATGAGGGGGCGGTTTGATTTACGGTTGTGGGTGAGATTATTGTTAAGCGAACCGGCCCCGACCTCAGAAAGAAACAATCACAAATCTAAAAACTTAATAGAATTGAAAACAGGTTCAAAACCTCCCGAAGCCTTTAAATTTATTCATTTCGGGGGTAGACCTGAGAACAAAGGAATTGCTAAGATAATCAGCATTATAAGATTAATTGTCCATAATTGTTATCTATGCAACTTGCTTCCCAAAACGATGTTCAGGTTGAGTCTACTCCGCCGACTCAGGCAGAAACCATTATCTTAGATGTAGGTGGAATGAAATGTGCTGGCTGTGTCAACGCCGTTGAACGTCAGCTAACCCAACAAACCGGGGTACTTTCCGCCCGGGTTAATTTAGCGACTGAAGTGGCAACCGTTGAATGTCAAGTTGATCGCGTCAATGCAGAAGAATTAGCCCAAAAATTAACAGCAACAGGGTTTCCGTCTCAACCTCGGAGTGGGAGTAGCAAACGTGCAGAAGCGAGTGCAAGTTTAGCAGAACGTCACCGCCAAGAAGTTCGCCAACAAATTCGTCGAGTCATCACTTGTGGCTTATTAATTTTACTCTCCGGTTTAGGGAATTTACACCATTTTGGGTTCGGACATTTACCGATTTTAAATAATATTTGGTTTCACTGGGGGTTAGCAACGATCGCGTTATTATTTCCCGGTCGAGCTATTATTATAGATGGGATGAGGAGTCTGCTGAGAAATGCGCCGAATATGAATACGCTTGTTGGGTTGGGAACATTAACCGCTTATACAACCAGTTTTGTCGCGTTGTTGTTTCCGCAACTGGGTTGGGAATGTTTCTTTGATGAACCTGTGATGTTGTTAGGGTTTATATTGTTAGGGAAAACATTAGAACAACAAGCCAGACATAGGGCGACAAATGCGCTGCAATCTTTAATCGCTCTACAGCCAACAATAGCCCGTTTAATTCCGCCACCGCAACCGGAACAAGAGCAAAATATTGCCCAAGCTGTAGAAATTCCTGCTGAACAAGTCAGAGTTGGGGAATGGTTACAAGTCTTACCGGGGGAGAAAATTCCCGTTGATGGCGAGATATTTTCCGGGAAAACAACGGTGAATGAATCGATGTTAACAGGTGAGTCTATGCCTGTGGTGAAACAAGTGGGAGATTTCGTTTCAGCCGGAACAATAAATCAGTCTGGTGCGATGATTATTCAAGCCACTCGTACCGCAGAAGAAACAACTTTAGCTCAGATTGTGAGTTTAGTTGAAAATGCCCAAACTCGTAAAGCCCCTATTCAAAATTTAGCGGATCAAGTAGCGGGATATTTTACTTATGGGGTGATGAGTTTGGCGGCGTTAACGTTTCTATTTTGGTACGGAATAGGCACGAAAATATGGCCCGATGTGATTAGCTTTGGCGCGTCAGAAATGGCAACTCAAGCTACACTATTATTAAGCATGAAATTAGCGATTGCGGTTTTAGTGATTGCTTGTCCTTGTGCGTTGGGTTTAGCAACGCCGACTGCTATTTTAGTCGGTTCGAGTATTGGTGCGGAACGAGGATTATTAATTAAAGGCGGCGATATTTTAGAACGGGTTCATCAACTCGATACGATTGTTTTTGATAAGACGGGAACTCTGACAACAGGTCATCCAACGGTAACAGATTGTTTAGCGATCGGTGATCAAAATTCAGATCATATATTACAACTTGCTGCTACCGTTGAACAAGGTTCAAGTCATCCGATTGCGAAAGCGATAATTAACCAAGCCAAACACCAACAATTATCTCTCCTCCCCGCAGAAGATTTTCAAACCGAAGCAGGTTTAGGAGTTTCTGCAAATGTGAACAATCAACGAGTTTGGGTGGGAAACAAATCGGGGTTATCTCAGCAAGGAATTGAGTTTCTTGAAAATACTCCCGATGTTGCTGGAAAAACGGCGGTTTATGTGGCGCTTGAGAAACAGTTAGTTGGTTTAATTGGTGTCAGTGATCCTTTAAAAGAGGATGCCAAATCGACGGTTAAACAGTTGCAAAAAATGGGATTACGAGTGATAATATTAACAGGCGATCGCTCTGATGTTGCTACCTCTATTGCTGAACAATTGGGGTTAGAACCCGAAAATGTCTTGGCAGAAGTGCGACCGGATGGTAAGGTAAAAGCGATTACTGATTTACAACAGCAAGGTCAGCGAGTGGCAATGGTCGGTGATGGGATTAATGATGCGCCTGCACTCGCTCAAGCCGATGTGGGAATTGGGTTACATACGGGAACCGATGTGGCGATGGAAACGGCTGATATTGTATTAATGAGAGACTCGCTGATGGATGTGGTTGAGTCTATTCGTCTGAGTCGTTCAACCTTTAATAAAATTCGCCAAAATCTATTCTGGGCGTTTGGTTATAATACGTTAGGAATTCCTGTCGCTGCGGGTTTGCTATTACCGAGTTTGGGGATTATTCTCAGTCCTGCTGCTGCGGGAGCATTGATGGCGTTTAGTTCGGTGAGTGTTGTGACAAATTCGCTCTTATTGCGGCGTAAATTTTCCTGATATTGAAGTGAGTTTGTTAACCCCTTCTTCTAGAGATTATAGCACAGAAGGGGCTTGATTTCAAGATTAACGTTGTTTTTGTGGAAATAGAATACCGAAACCAAACACTGCAATTAAACCGAATAAAGTAGCGGGTTCGGGGATCGGTTTAGCTACCCAAGTTCCCGATGAATACACTTTATAATAACCGTATTCAGCCTCATCAAAATCTTCGTTGAAGAAATCGTAACTTAAAGCATGAGTCCAAGTTCCCGATCCTTGGGTGCCATTCATTCTGAGGAAATATTCTGCAAAGTAGGGATCGCCAAAAAACCAAGAATCATCGCTGAAAAAAATTCCATAGCGAGAAATCGTTGCATTATTGGGTGATTTGGTTTCTTCATTCCACCAATAATAACCCGCAGAATCTCCTAAACTCCAGTTATATTCTGGCAGATTGGCGTTGAAGCTGTCAAGCCCCGTTTGAACATAGAAACCATCATCAGTATAGAAGTTGTCTGGTACAAAAGTCTCCGTATCGAGATCGTAGCTAAAACTTCCTTCTCCGACTAACTCTCCTGAGTCACCAAAAAAGTCAATTTGCCATTTTTTAATATTAGTCGCTTGTGAGGGTTCTATGGCGATCGCACTGCATACACAAGCAAGACTAACTGTTGTCAGGGTGAGTTGAGAAATATAGTTTTTATTCATTTTTTGATATTGTCATAGCGTTAAAACAGCTTGTTTCTAAAATACATCGCATCTTTCCTCCTTGATCGTAATAACCGGAGACTTTATCAACTCTTTACAGCATTCCTTCACAAAAGAGGAGTGAATGTAAAGCCATCACCCCTCCTGTTAATTTTTATCAACAATCAACCCTGAGTTTAGATTGATATTTTAAGATATATCTACAATGCAATACTTTCTAAAAGTTCCCATTCACGGTTATCAATAATCAGCTTACTAATATAATCAAACATCTGACGACAGTGGTTATTCACTTTTAAGGGGAGTTCTTCATTTTTGATCACGAGTGTCATTTTGGTTTCTGAGTCGGTAGAAGTCGCCGTGTCAAATACAACCTCAACGGTGACTAATTGAGGAACGGGAACTCGTCCAATCACTTCTCGACAAATAATTGAACTCGGGGTTTCATACATCATGTCTAAATTACAAGTTTCTAATATCTCAATTAACATCAGTCGTAACTCTTCAATGGGAGTAGCAATCACGAAAAAACCAGTGTAGCGAGCCATACAAAACTCCAGACTTTTTTAACAATAAACAAATGGATTCAGTGGGATTAACGTTGTCAAAAGGCTTGCTCTAAATTGAGAGTGAGGAACTTTTTTTCATCTCGTTAAAATTCTGATCATCAGATGAAAGGGTTTCAGCTAGCTCGTTGGATATAAAATGATATTAGCCAGTTAATGCGGAACTTTTTATGTCCAAACAAAGTTGAGTAAATAACTTACTCTAGCTCTGTCTCACCGATTGAAAGTTTGAGCTTTACTGCTTTGCGGCTAGGCTACTAGAATTGTTCTTCAAATCATTTCTCCCAATATCAGAGCATTTTTTTTCAAATCTCCGAAGATGAATGATTTGATCCCCACAGAGGCTGAACAGATGCCTCCCTTAACCCTCAAAAATCTTGATCACTCTATCAATCCGTCTGCAAAATCTATTGTGTGAATTATATCAAAGTCTAGCCGTTTTCTTCTGTGGGTCAGGTAAAATAGCTAGCTTAGATTTAAACAGGGTGAGCGAGTTATACTAGAGGACAACAAAAACAAGTATCAAGAAGGCCTTGAACCTGAGAAAATAACTTCAGGTTTAGCAAAAACAGTCAATGGACGGAAAATTAATTGTA
Organism: Limnoraphis robusta CS-951; assembly: GCF_000972705.2. Next base: position 30,910 of record NZ_LATL02000096.1, read on the forward strand.
TTTGAAGGGATCGAAGGTGGCGGGAAAACAACCCAGATCCAACAAACTTGTGATTGGTTACAGAAGCACCTGGGATCATCTGCACCTGCAATCTTGACAACGAAGGAACCAGGAGGAACGGCTTTAGGGCGATCGCTGCGGAAAATTCTACTCGATAGCCGTCTCGAAGAACCCATCGCCTCCCAAGCTGAATTGTTGCTGTTTGCAGCCGATCGCGCCCAACACGTGGAAACTTTTCTCAAACCGCATCTCGAACAAGGCGCAATTATCCTCTGCGATCGCTTTACCGATTCTACCATCGCCTATCAAGGTTATGGTCGGGGTTTGGATCAAGATTTAATTGTACAACTCAATCAGATTGCGACAGGAGGTTTACAAAGTGATTTAACCTTGTGGTTCGATCTCGAGGTTGAAAAAGGGCTAGCGCGTACTCAAACCCGAGGTGAGATGGATCGGATGGAACAAGCAGATTTAGCGTTTCATCAACGAGTTAATCAAGGGTTTTGTGAATTGGCCTCTCAAGCAGGCGATCGCATCATCCGCATTGATGCCCATCTTAGTTTAGAACAAGTCAGCGAAAAAATCCAGAGGGTTTTGAGTGAACACTTAAAACAATGGGGATTTCTCCTAAAATCATGACTTCAGAAAATGCCTTTTCTCCTCTAATCTCCCAAAAAAAAGCGGTTGAGTTGCTAACTCAAACCGTTCTCCAAAATCGCATTGCACCTGCTTACTTATTTGTCGGCAGTTCAGGAATTGGGCGGAGTTTAGCGGCTCGTTGTTTTATAGAGTTTTTATTTGGTCATACGAGTACAAAACCCCTCAATTCTCAACAGCTAAGACATCGCATTCATCTGGGAAATCATCCCGATTTACTCTGGGTTGAACCGACTTATTTACATCAAGGAAAACGTCTCTCCGCCCAAGAAGCAGCAGAAGCTGGAATCAAACGTCGTTCCCCGCCTCAAATTCGCTTAGAACAAGTTCGAGAAATCGGTCAATTTTTGAGTCGTCCGCCCTTAGAAGCCAGTCGTTTAATTGTGGTATTAGAACAAGCGGAAACAATGGCAGAAGGGGCGGCTAATGGGCTACTCAAAACCTTAGAAGAACCGGGGAATGCTACAATAATTTTAATCGCCCCAGGAGTCGATTCATTGTTATCAACCTTAGTCTCCCGTTGTGCAAAAATCCCCTTTTATCGGTTAGATGAACAAGCCATGAAACAGGTGTTAAAAACCGAGAGACAGGAAGAAATATTAAATCATCCTGAAATCATCGCCATGTCTCAAGGAAGTCCGGGTGAAGCAATCGTTTGTTGGCAACAATTACAAGCGATGTCACCGGAGTTTTTAGACAGCGTTAAACAACCGCCTAAAACTCTCTATGATGCTTTGATTTTAGCGAAAGAAATCAGCCAGACATTAGAGATAGAAGCACAACTTTGGTTAATAGATTATTTACAACATTGTTATTGGCAACAGCAACAAAAAACCGGAAAAATTCATCCTTTATTGTTCCAAAAGTTAGAAAAAGCGCGACAATCTTTATTGAGTTTTGTCCAACCCCGATTAGTTTGGGAATGCACATTTTTGGCTTTTTGTCAAACTTAGGAAAGGGTGAAAGAAAAACCACAAAGATACCAAGACACGAAGATTTTCTCCTGGTATTCTCTGTGTCGAGCGTGGTTTATTTTATCGTTCTTCTGCGGGGGGAGTAAAGCGAATTTCAATCCGGCGTCGGTTGGGATCTTCTTGTCGATTTGGGGGTGCATAGTTTCCCGATGTATCATAGAGTTGCGCCGCAGAATAGGCTTTAAATTTTAAGCCTAATGCTTGCAATTCTTGGTTTTCTTGCAGTTTTTTAACGACTGCTAACGCTCGCATTAACCCTAAGTCAGCATTAGAACCCGGTATTAATTGATTGAAAGATTCATTTCCTTGGATAATTTGTTCTAAGTTCCCGTCTAAATTGCTATAATTTCCACTATTAATTTGACCATCTGTATGTCCGATAACCTCAATAAGATATCCTTGATAATCTTGAGAAAGTGTTTTGATTTGTGCAATTAACTCGTTTTCAACAAATTGATTCAACGGTTCGGATAATTCAGCACTTCCTGACTCAAATCTGCGTTCAGTCGAATCTCTTAAAACAATAATTGGTGGAGATTTTAAGCGTTCTATTTCTTGATTCAGTTCAGTAATTCGGCTACTGCGTTGTTGTAATTCGCCTCTCATTCGGGCGATTTCTCCTTCTAAGTTATTCACCCGATTTGAACGTTGTTGTAATTCCCGTTCAAGCTGTTCGGAACGAGAGGCGTTGGCTTCAGAAACCGATTGCACAAAAACCGATTTAATAATGGCTAAAATTAAAAATAAACTCAAAATCATAAAAGCATTTGACATTAAATCGGTAAATGCTGGCCAAACATTTAATTCTTCTTCTTCTGTTTTGAAACGAGAATGACGCATTTGAAATTTTCCTCATTGATTTTATATTTTGAAGTTTTAACAGCCTTATGGGGTATAAATCCCCAACCAATTGATTCTGACTCCTGATTCGGTGTCTCCTGACTCCTTCTTCAACTTCAATTCACAGTTTAGGATTGTTAGTGGTAGAATGAATTGTCCCTTGAGTGAGGCGATCGCCCAGTTGATCAAGTCCTGAACGAAGCGTTTCTGTATACCGTTCAATTGCAGTTACCAGTTTAGTTAACTCACTTTGAATGTCTTCTAAACTTTCGGTGCGTGTTACCATTCGTCGTTGTAAAATATCTAAAGTATTCATCGCCAGTTGGAAGCCTTGAGTCGCATTTTGAAGCTGTTGAGTCATCTCTCCTAAAGACTGTTGATTGATGCGGTGAACTTCCATTAACTCTTGGGAGGTTTGAGAACTTTGATTCATTTGTTCCCCTATTTTAATTAACCGTTTGCTATAATTTTGTAGCTCAATCATCGCTACATCAACGGATTGAACAGAAGCGGCTAAACTGGTAGCAGATTGAGAAAAACCGCGTTGAGTATTTGCCAGATTTGTGCTTGCACTCGAAAGAGTTTGGGGAAACTGGCTGCGTTCAAAGACTTGTGCAGCTTCCATAAACCGATCTGTTGTCTGTTGAAAATTCTGGGAACTTTGAATCACTTGATTAGAGGCTTCTATTAATCGACTATAGACTTGTTCTGAGAGTTGATTAGTTTTGATTTGTGCGGCGGAAACTTCTTGAATTTTGTCTTGCAGTGCGGATTCTATAGACGTTTGAATACTGCGACTAAATTGATGTAAAAACTGCTCAAAAGTATTGACCATTCCCTGAACAACTCTATCGAGATGGGTTTCTCCTTTGAGACTCGGTTGGTAGATATTATCGAGATAATCTTCTAACGCACTCAACAGTTTATTTTTAGCTAAATTTGTATTAAACATAAAGTTAACAATCGTCAGAAAGGCACTAAATAAAATAGCCGTTAAACTGGTAATAAAAGCAATCCCCATCCCTTGTAGCGGTTGTTGAATTTCTTGTAATAAACTGGTAATATCCGTTCCACTGGTTGCACTCACGGCTTGACTCAAAGCCGCTAAATTTATCGTAATTCCGACAAAGGTTCCTAATAATCCAAACGATAATAATAAATTGGGTAAAATCCGAGTGAAATGGTCAACTTGTTCGCAGGAAATGAAGAAAACGCGCTCTAAACTGTAAATATGATCAATTAATGCACCTGTATTCACCTGTTCTAACTCGCGTCTGGCTTGTGCTAAACGGCTTTCTAACTCCTGTACCAATCTGGGTTTACTTCCTGAAACTTTCCCGTAAATTAATCGCCAAACTTGATTTCCTTGACTGGTCAGATAATAGTGAAGTACCATTCGTAAGAAGACCGAAACGATAGCGGGAACAATCACTAAAGCAACAATCAGGATAATTAAATAATCCGGGATGATAGACAACATGGCAATGACGGTGAGATGGGGTCAGCCGTAGAGGCTATATTCTATTTTGACATCCTCTCCGTCGTAAACAACGGAGATTCCAAACATCACTATTTGGGCTTCCTCTTTCTATGAGTTGACTTACAAGGGTTGGGTTTCCCCGCCCAAGCAGAGATCAGTCTCTCGGGAGGCGTTAATTTCCATCTGCCCGACGGTATTTTCAAAACAGATATTAAGCGGAAAAACGGATTAAGCTACGTGTGAGAAGCCTAGATTTATGCGTTTTACAGTCAAGTTAATCCGTTAATCTATTTCTTATCCGTTTCTTGATTTGATAACTGTTTAAGTGCAGATTTTAGAATGTTTTTGGCGGCATTTTCATCTCGGTTGGATGTGTATCCGCAGTGAGGGCATTTATGAGTTCTCGTACTGAGAGTTTTCACAACCTTTTCACCGCAATTTGAGCAGTTTTGAGACGTGTATGCGGGTTCAACGGCAATCACCGGAACCCCATAAATCCTCCCAAAATACTCCAACCATTCTCTAAATCTGTACCAAGCAGCATCATTAATTGATTTAGCTAAATGATGATTTTTAACCAAATTGCGTATCCGTAGGTTTTCAATCGCTACCAAGTCGTTAGACTGTATGACGTGTCGCAGCTCATTTACAAACCCAATCATTACGCCTGCGTGAAACTCTTAGATACGCTTTCCCTAACCGATTTCTGGCTTTTGTACGGTTTTGACTTCCCTTTTTTGTTCTCGATAACCGACGTTGCAGCTTTTTAATGCGCTGTTCGTCTTTCCTGAAAAATCTTGGGTTTTCTATTTGATTGCCACAAGAATCGGTGTAGAAATGGTTAAGACCTACATCTAGCCCAGTTATTTTTCCTGTTAGTTCTTTATTTTCCTCTCTGGTATGATCGATTAAAAATTGAGCATAATACCCATCATGTCTTCTAATCACTCTCACTCGTTTGATTTGTTGGAGTTGATAGAAGTGGAGATTTCGACTGCCCCAAAGTTTAAATGTACCTGCTTGAAACTTGTCAGTAAACGTTAAATAGCGTCTATCCTCTGAAAGTTTCCATCCCGATGTTTTGTATTCAACAGATGCTCTAACTTGATATTTTTTAAACTTGGGAAATCCTTTTCTACCAGGTATTTTTTGCCGACAATTTTGATAAAATCGTTCAATTTAAAACAGATAGGATAAGGATTTAACGGATTAAGCTATCTGTGAGATGCCAAGATCTATGCGTTTTACAGTTAAGTTAATCCGTTCTTCCGCTTCTCTATCCGTTTTTAAATGGATGCCCATGCTCTTTCTGCGTGTGCTTGTCGAGCCATAGAGTTGAGTTGGTTTACCCAGGGAAAACTCGGGTTGTCTGACAGCAGTTTGCAGTAGGCATAAGCATCGTTGCGGCTTTTAACTTGACCATTTATCCATGCTTTGATGATGCTGTTACGAACAAACCTACCAGTACGGATAGCTTCGTCTAGCTTTCTGTACTGGTATTGGGTTCCTTGCAGCTTCATTTCATACACAAGCATAGATTATCGGCATCGAGCCACGATAAACTTATGTTAGCATAAAATAATCCGTCGTGAACGACCTTGCTCTAAACCTGCTTCTCTTGGTAATCATCGTAAAATCTCAATCAGGAGATTGTCAGCCAATTAATAACGTCCGACAATTTTTAACCCATCTTTGAAATGAGCAACTGTGGTTACAACGGCGACACAAAAGTAAAAAATACGAATTCCCCAAAAACAAATTCCCATTAACCAAGTGACAACGGTTGGCGGAATACCACTGACTTTTACAAATCTAGAGTTGACTTGTTTTTCCAGTTTGGTTAAATCTTCCATTTGAGAAGCTTTCGTCGGAATCATGGGAAACTGACCCGTGTAGAGATAAAATCCAAATACACCCGGATGATTCACCCGACTTTCTAAAAAAGAGTCTCCTAGACTAATCGCAGCACTTTGGGAAATTTGATCTTCTGTAGAAATATCTTCAATCCACAGATTGTATCTAACATATTGAGGAATCGCTAAAATCAGAGGAACAAGAATCACTAAAAATGCAGCACTAATTTTTCGACCCGCCTGAGAAGGAAGTAAAGCCGTCGCTAAACCAAACCCCATCCCGACAACCGCAAAAACCAATAAATTTAACAAATCGATTAGCTCTAGTCCTCGGAGTAAATCACCAAATATAAAGATGGGATATAAATATCGATGAGCTAAAGTGAGTGCAATAATTTTAATGGCAATTGCAATCCCAAATAGAATCGCTCCACAAGCCACATAGCCTAAAGCACTAATGATGTATAGACCGACACGCCCTAGTTGGTGAATCAACTGCATGGAACTACGAGCGAATTGAGGATTTAGAGGAGGAATGAGAAAATTCTAGTTGGGTTGATTGAACGATTTGCAGGATTTGATCTCGTTGGGGAAACGCTTCACCCTCTACACTGAGCCAAAGCAGGTATTCAATGTTACCTGCGGGGCCTTGGAGGGGTGATCCGGTTAAACCCCGGTATTTCCATCCGAGTGTTTCTGCTGCACAATTGACTTCAAAAATGGCATTGGCTTGATCAACCGGATCACGCACAACTCCCTTTTTGCCAACTCGTCCCTTCCCGACTTCAAATTGGGGCTTGACTAACAGTACGCTTTCACAAGGCGGTTGCAGAAGATGCCAGAGCGCGGGAAGAATCTTGGTTAAAGAAATAAAGGACACATCAACAACTGCCAAATCCGCGTAGCTTTTCTTAGTATCTAGTTCGATGGGATTTTCCGCAAGGGGAGAAACAGATAAATCACCAGCATTATACAATTGCTCAGGAGTCAGATAGCGTAGATTCGTGCGTTCTAGCAGAATAACTCGCGGATCATTACGCAGCCGCCAGTCTACCTGTCCATAACCGACATCAATCCCATAAACCTGCTTGGCGCCTGCTTGTAGAAGACAGTCTGTAAAGCCTCCGGTAGAGATACCGCCATCAATACAGATGCGTCCGGCAACGTTGAGTTTAAAATAATCTATTGCTTTGCTGAGTTTTTCTCCGCCCCGAGAGACAAAAGGCGATCGGTGTTTAACTTGGATCTGGGCTTGGGTGTCTATCTCAGTACCCGGCTTGTCAATCACCTGCTGATTAACCATCACCTCTCCAGCCCGAATCAAGCGCTGGGCCAATTGTCGGGAAGAACACAAGTTGCGTTCAATCAAGAGGGAATCGAGCCGTTGTTTTGCCAAGAGAGGGGTTTGAGAGAGATCTCTAAGAATTAACGTGATTGATTCTAGCACAATAGTTCGAGCAAATCGCCGCTATGACCAATCACAAATAGGGGTGAGCAAAAATTCACCCCCAATGATTGAACCCAATTGACATACTCCCCATTTCTAAAGAAAGGGGATTCTCCAAGCCTCACGGCTTTGGATTACTGATTCATTGACAACCCTTACAGCAAGCTAGTTTCCTGACCTACTCTTTGAGGGGTTCGTCTCCCCAGTCGTTCATCCCATTTCAGAGATAGTTTCGGTATGCCCTACCGTACTTGAGAAAA
>NZ_LATL02000097.1 GCF_000972705.2 Limnoraphis robusta CS-951
TTGCAAGCCTACTACATCTATGCCGTGCATTTTCTCGATAGAAATGTTATAGTTGGATGTCGGGGAAAAGAATTAGAGTCCGCCGAGTAAAGTTTTGATTGAAGATTGTGGATACTCTACAGTTTTGACTTCACAATCTTCAATTCTATTTTGTAGGTTTTAAGTTTTAGCAGGTAGATTGAACTTGGATTTTCATCTCATGCTTGAATATTTTTACCGATGAGCAAACACCCAACAAAGGAGGTTTTACTATGAAAGTAATGTTACGTCAAAGTGCTAGTGGAAATTTATCGGTATATGTTCCTAAAAAAGATTTAGAAGAAGAAGTCGTTGAAGAAAAAATCGGTGAAGATGGCAAAATTTTTGTTCTGGCTAACGGCTGGGAATTAATGTTTCCAAAATTGGAAGAACCCTTTAATTTGCCGTTAACAACAGAAGCAAAGCGACTGTAATCAAAGGCGGGGTAATTCATAAATTACCCTGAGCCGTTATCCGTTTTTTTCCTATTGCATATTGCCGGAAAAGATTTGAGCGAATGATAGGCTCCATTTTGGTCATTTTTAAAAATGCCTGAAGTGTTGCTGAAGTGATTAAAAACTCTTAGAGTTTTAAGACTTCAGAATCCCTGCTGAAAGAAGATTATTCTTTGGGTATCAGGGAAAAATCCCATCACCGAATTAACAAGAGGTTGATGTGGGGCTGTCATCAAAAGAAGGCGGGGAACTCGTGTGAATCTTGATTGATTTTTTATTGAGTTCTTAAGGAGTTGAAGTAATGTTAAAAGCATCTGACATTATGACGACAGATGTCGCCACAATTCGCGGTTCTGCAACTGTAGCTGAAGCGGTTAAGCTGATGAAATTNGGAAAAATCCCATCACCGAATTAACAAGAGGTTGATGTGGGGCTGTCATCAAAAGAAGGCGGGGAACTCGTGTGAATCTTGATTGATTTTTTATTGAGTTCTTAAGGAGTTGAAGTAATGTTAAAAGCATCTGACATTATGACGACAGATGTCGCCACAATTCGCGGTTCTGCAACTGTAGCTGAAGCGGTTAAGCTGATGAAATTCAAACAGTTGCGTGCTTTAATTGTGGAGACTCGAACGGGTCAGGATGCTTACGGTATTGTCACCCAAACGGACATTGTGACGAAAGTGGTGGCATACGGTAAAGATCCAGCAGCAATGCGTGTGTATGAAATTATGACCAAGCCTTGTATCGTGGTTAATCCCGATCTGGGTGTTGAATATGTGGCGCGGCTATTTGCGAATACTGGAATTCGCATTGCGCCCGTTATTCAAGGCGAATTGCTTGGCATTATTTCAGATAGCGACATTCTCTATAAAGGCGATTTTATCGAAAACCCAAAATTACCGTTACTACAACGGGAATTAAAACGGGCAATTGAGCAAGCCAATGAAATTAGTGCAGCCCAGGGTGCAACCTCTGCCGAAAGCCTGAAAGCTTGGGAATTGGTTGATGAACTCGAAGCGGAAGCCGCTTATCAAGAAGGCGTTAAACTGCCGGAAATAACAGCTTTCCAAGAATTCTGTAATCAATATCCAGAAGTGCTGCGTGTTCGTCACGATCAGCTTTTAGCCAGCACNTTGAGCAAGCCAATGAAATTAGTGCAGCCCAGGGTGCAACCTCTGCCGAAAGCCTGAAAGCTTGGGAATTGGTTGATGAACTCGAAGCGGAAGCCGCTTATCAAGAAGGCGTTAAACTGCCGGAAATAACAGCTTTCCAAGAATTCTGTAATCAATATCCAGAAGTGCTGCGTGTTCGTCACGATCAGCTTTTAGCCAGCACTGGCGGCGCTGTTCCTGCTAGCGTAAGCTAAAGAACTTGGGTTTAGGAATTACGGAAGCCATCAGGGAGTCAAGACTTTAGTGAGGGGGAGTAGGTAAACAACAAAAGCGTGAAAGCATCAATGATTTCCTCGTCTGTCTGTCCTACTGTTCCCCCTGTTTCTATCCTCCTGAGTTCTGAAGCTTTCCTTATGAACTTTCTCGACATTTCCTGAAACCAAGAAACCATGAATCACTCTACCATTAATCTCAACAAACCCCAGATTTTAGACAGTTCCGCTTCTGTTGAAGTCGCCCATCAAGAATTGGGAAATGCTTGTCGCCAACAAATTTATGCGGCTTGTATTCGTCAATCAAACTTGCGAGAACATAGCACCAGTCCGCTTGAAGAAAAGGGTTCAGTCGCGAATCTATTGTATCAGTGTGAGTGGAGTATTAATTCTCACGCTAACACAAATACTTTAGCGATTCAATGTCCGAACTTAAACTCAAATTTGCTTGTGCTTGAAAAAGTTATGCAGTTTGGTAGCCTGTTGAAGCAGTTGGCAATTGGCAAAGTCCGTTTCAGTTCCGATGGGGAAACTTCCTTAGAAATCGGAGTTGATGAAATCTCGGTTGAGCGAGATTGATCACCGTTTTTCCGAGGTGCATCTGTAAGGAAAGTTGAGTTCAAAACACAACACTGTCAGGAGAATTGTACTATGGCTAAGATTGGCATCTTCTACGGTTCAACATCCGGTGTTACTGAAGAAATCGCCACCGCATTGCGGGATAAATTGGGCGAAGATCTTTGTGATTTGCTCAGTATGGAAGAAGATTTCAACGAATTTAGTGACTTCCTAGAGTATGATTATTTGCTCTTAGGCTGTTCCACTTGGGGAGCGGGTGAAGTGCAGAATAATTGGCGCGATCCATTGTTTGAAATGGAGTTGGAAAAACCGGATTTTTCGGGTAAAACCATTGCTCTATTTGGCCCCGGAGATTATGTCAATCATGGGATGCACTTTGTGGGTGCATTAGGCTTGATGTACGACATCTTTACCAAGTTGGGTGCAACCGTTGTTGGTGCTGTTCCAACTGATGGTTATACCTTTGAACATTCGACAGCAATTCGAGATGGTTTATTTGTCGGATTACCTCTCGATGAAGTCAATGAAAGCGAGAAAACAGATGAACGTCTAAATCGCTGGATTGAAACATTGACTCCTTATTTCCCCATTGAAAATCGAGTCTTAGCGGGTGCAAGCGCCTAGAATTGATTTTCATTTGATTCAATAGAACACTTACTCTCAACCGATCTAACTGACGACCTTTGTAGGAGAACACATATCATGGCTACCTTAACCAGTGTAAAAAAAAGCGGTAAAACTTGGGAACCCAAATTTGTTGAATCGCTGAATCAAGAAAGTTGTTTGGGTTGTGGAAGATGCTTCAAAGTCTGCGGTTTTAATGTTTTGGGATTAATTGCCCTTAACGAAGATGGGGAAGTTGTTGATGAAGATGAAGATGAAATTGAACGCAAAGTGATGAATATTGAAAACGCTGAAAATTGCGTCGGCTGTCAGGCTTGCGCCCGGATTTGTCCTAAAAATTGTTACACTCACGCCACAGTATCAGTTTAGGACAATATCCTAACAGTTATCAGTGAACAGTGAGCGGTTGAGGAATAATGGTAACTATTGAGTTTATCACCGTTCACTGGGGACATCTCAGGGTACGTCATTTGTCGGCGTACCTCTGTCCTTGTTTTCTGCACATTTTGAATTTTGATTGTGCAGACTGTTAACTTTTAGCACCTGGAGTTATAATCATGCGCGTTGCTCATAATATCACTGAATTGGTGGGTCGAACTCCCCTCGTTCAACTTAATTCGATTCCCCAATCCGAAGGCTGTGTGGCTCAAATCCTGGTAAAATTGGAGGGGATGAACCCGGCTGCTTCTGTCAAAGATCGAATTGGCGTGAATATGATTAACGCCGCAGAACGAGAAGGGTTGATTATTCCAGGTCATACGGTACTCGTTGAACCTACATCTGGAAATACCGGAATTGCCCTGGCTATGGCGGCAGCAGCGAAGGGATATCGCCTGATTTTAACGATGCCGGATACCATGAGTTTAGAGCGACGCTCAATGTTACGGGCTTATGGCGCACAGTTAGAATTAACGCCCGGTTCGCAAGGGATGAAAGGCGCCATTCAAAAGGCGCAGGAGTTGACGGAGACGGTTCCTAATGCCTATATGCTGCAACAGTTTAGAAACCCCGCAAACCCCGAAATTCACCGCCTAACGACGGCTAAAGAAATTTGGGAAGATACCGACGGACGAGTTGATATTTTAATTGCAGGTGTGGGTACTGGAGGAACAATTACAGGCGTTGCTGAGGTGATTAAACAATACAAATCTCAGTTTAAAGCGATCGCCGTTGAACCGACAAATAGCCCGATTTTATCGGGAGGAAATCCTGGTCCTCACAAAATTCAAGGCATTGGGGCGGGTTTTATTCCTGAAGTGTTAAACGTTGATTTAATTGATGAAGTTGTTCAAATTACCGATGATGAAGCCATGAGTTATGGCCGACGTCTGGCGCGGGAAGAAGGGATTTTATCAGGTATTTCCACAGGTGCGGCTTTGGCTGCGGCGATAAAAGTTGCTCAACGTCCTGAAAATGAAGGTAAACTGATTGTGATGATTCAACCGAGTTTTGGGGAACGGTATCTCAGCACTCCGATGTTTCAAGACTTAGAAGAACAAAAAGAACCGATGTTAATCAGTTAACACTGTAGGGGCGGGTTCTCAATAGATTTATGTTTCTCAGAAATAAGTTCAATAAACCCGCTACCCCAACGGGTTGATCTGTAGGGGCGGGTTCTCAATAGATTTATGTTTCTCAGAAATAAGTTCAATAAACCCGCCCCCCAATCATAAATTAAACCAGATTAGGATATAGTCCTCTTGAGAGGACTTTACTTTTTAGACGGGGATTTTAATCCCTGGCAACTGGGAACCCGTAGAGACTAAAAAACCCGGTTTCTTTGAGAAAGCGGGTTTTTGGCTTGTACCAACGGGGAACCCGCCCCTACAACACTGGTAACTGTTAAGGGCGGGTTTATATCGGTTGTCTGTGGGAAAATAGACATTGATGTAGGGGGGCGGGTTTATATCGGTTGTCTATGGGAAAATATAGATTAATGTAGGGGGGCGGGTTTATATAGGTTATCTGTGGGAAGACATAGATTGGTTCGGAACCCGCCCCTACAAATATCTGGTAATTGTTGAGGACGGTTTATATCGGTTATCTGTGGGAAAATATAGATTAATGGGGAACCCGCCCCTACAAAATTGTTGATTGATGGAGAAACAAGAACAATTCACACCGCAACCCACCGCAGACGGTTCTTACACCTTCTATTCGACAGAATTTGGAGAGTGTTTTCATAGTCAGTTTGGGGCGAAACAAGAGGCTGAACTGAAATTTGTTGAACCGTTAAATCTTCGTCAACGCGCTCAACATTCTCCGTTATTTTTACTTGATATTTGCTATGGTTTGGGTTATAATAGTGCTGCGGCATTAACAGCAATTTGGGAGGTTAACCCCGATTGTTACATCGAATTAATTGCCCTAGAACTCGATGAAACCGTTCCGAAAAGCGCGATCGCTCATCAGGTTCTTGAGAGTTATCCGGCTGAAATTGTAGAATTATTAGCGCAATTTTCAACAACTCATTCTTTGAATAGCGATCGCCTGCAAGCTAAACTGTTACTGGGAGATGCTCGAATGACCCTACAACAAGTTCGTGCTTCAGGGTTCAAAGCGGATGCTATTTTTCTCGATCCGTTTTCGCCTCCGGTTTGTCCACAACTATGGACAGTCGAGTTTTTAAGCCTTGTAGCGCACTGTCTCAAACCGGATGGTAAACTCGCTACCTATTCCTGTTCGGCTACGGTTAGAAGCGCGTTACTGGCCGCAGGATTAACAATTGGTTCAACCTCTCCTGTTGGACGACGCACACCGGGAACTGTTGCGGGGTTCTCTGCTGCTGCGTTACCCCCGTTATCAACGTCTGAACTCGAACATCTGCAAACTCGCGCTGCTGTTCCCTATCGAGATCCCGAGTTAAACGATAACGCTGAGAGTATTATACAACGCCGTTACCAAGAACAACAGTCCTCCTCGTTAGAACCGACCTCTCAATGGAAAAAACGCCATCGTGTACGGGCGGGTTCCGAATAAACCTACATTTTCCCAGAAACAACCTAGATAAACCCGCCCCCTCTTTCAGACAGGGGAACTATTGGGGAATAAAAACCCGGTTTCGTAAGAGTTACCGGGTTTTTGGGGCAATGGAAAAAACGCCATCGTGTACGGGCGGGTTCCGAATAAACCTATATTTTCCCAGAAACAACCTAGATAAACCCGCCCCCTGTGACTTCAGACAGCGCAACAACAAACCCAACTTCTGAACTTCCCTCGTCCTGAGTTCTGTTAAATAGTATGAATAGTTAGCTGATCTTATGAAATCATAGTTTAAAGACCTAAAGTAATTAGGTCAACCACTTGAACACTGAAACCGCAAATTTTTTTTAATGGTAGCAGTAGCAATTTTAGCGGCCGGACGGGGAACCCGCATGAAATCTGATCTCCCCAAGGTTTTACACCAACTGGGCGATCGCAGTCTAGTTCAGCGAGTTCTCGATAGTTGTGTAGGAGTTAAACCGAACCGACGACTTGTTATTGTTGGTTATCGAGGCGATTTAGTTCAAGAATCTTTACGAGAAAGCCAAAGTGCTGAGGACTGGTTTTCTGATTGTCCTCTTGAGTTTATCGAACAACAGGAACAATTGGGAACGGGTCATGCTGTTCAACAGTTACTTCCGCATTTAAAAGGGTTTTCGGGTGATTTGTTGGTGTTAAATGGGGATGTTCCGTTGTTGCGTCCTCACACCTTAGAAGAATTGCTGAAAATTCACAAACAAAATGGAAATGCAGCGACAATTTTAACCGCTCATTTACCACACCCGAAAGGTTACGGACGAGTATTTTGTGATAGTCAAAATATCGTGAATCAAATTGTAGAGGAACGAGACTGTACGGATGCTCAACGCAAAAATCACCGGATTAATGCCGGGATTTATTGTTTTAATTGGCCGCAACTTGAAAAAGTTCTTCCCCAGCTTACCTCTAATAATGAGCAAAAAGAATATTACCTCACGGATGCCGTTTTTTTCCTCAACCCTGTGATGGCGGTAGATGTGGAAGATTTTCGGGAAATTCTCGGAATTAATAACCGAAAAAATCTCGCAACGGCTTATCAAGTCTTGCAAGAATGGGTGAAAGATGAATGGATGGCATCGGGTGTAACGTTGCTTGATCCGGCGAGTATTACGATTGATGATACTGTACAATTAGAACCGGATGTTGTGATCGAACCTCAAACTCATCTACGCGGAAATACGACGATTAAAACGGGGAGTAGAATTGGGCCAGGGAGTTTAATTGAAAATAGTCAAATTGGCAAAAATGTAACGGTTTTGTTTTCGGTGGTGTCCGATAGTGTGGTTGCAGATGGGACTCGAATCGGCCCTTATTCTCATTTGCGAGGTCATGCAAACGTTGGGGAAAATTGCCGCATTGGTAATTTTGTGGAACTGAAGAAAACCCAACTTGGCGATCGCACAAATGTCTCTCATTTATCTTATCTGGGAGATGCCACCGTTGGCAATAAAGTTAATATAGGCGCAGGAACAATTACCGCAAATTATGATGGGGTAAATAAGCATCAAACCCATATTGGCGATCGCACAAAAACAGGTTCAAATACTGTTTTGGTTGCACCGATTACTTTGGGGGAAGATGTTACTGTTGCGGCGGGTTCAACGGTTACAGAAGATGTTCCTGATGATTGTTTAGTTATTGCGCGGGAACGTCAAGTTGTGAAACCGGGTTGGCGGATGAACGCTGAGAAAATAGAACAACCCAAAACCGAGTAAAATTTTGAAGGGGTGTATTTTTTGCGCCCCAAGTCAGAAGAGAAGAAGAACCACAAAGACACAAAGACACCAAGAGAGAATTGTCGTGTCTTTGTGGTGATTTTTGTCTTTATTAGTGTGGATTAAACAGTTTTTGAATGCGTTTCCGAATCCAAACGACTGGGTTTTGATCAGGATCTGATTCTTCTATTAATCCTAACTCTTTGAGTTTAATCTGACAATTGGCGACAATTTCTTGACGTTTGGCGAGTTCTTCTGCTAATCTATTGACCAAATCGGGTTTGTCTTTGATAAACGTCTGAAAGTTGTGTTTGGGAATGACAAATAACAAGGTATCTTCTAAGGCTCGAATCCCGGCGGGTTGAGGAATACCTAACATGAGAGAAAATTCCCCGAAAAAATTATTAGTACGGAGAACATCAATTTGTCGATCAACTTTTTCTAGGTAGGCTTCGACAGAACCTGAGAGGATAATATAAAATCCTTCCCCTGTTTCTCCTTCTCGAAAGATCACTTCTGAAGCTTGAAACTGTTTGCGATATCCGAGTTCTATTAGTTGTCGAATATAGAAGTCATTACAGTTTTTGAAATAACAAACCTTTTTTAAAATATCTTTTAAAAAGATCGGCTGAGGGGGTTCTTCTGAAGATAATTGAGGAGGGGTGGAAAGGTTTTGAGGTAGAGATAATGTTTCTGAATTTTTGACCCATAAATCTCGTTGAGGGAAGGGAATCGAAATTTTATGTTGACGAAATTGATATTCTATAATGTAAAAAATAGAACTTTTAATGGTAACTTGTTGATCAATTTGATTGACATAAACCCAAAGTTCAAAGTCTAAAGAATTTTCTCCAAATCCGATAAATTTAACTTTTGGCGATGGATCATGTAAAACGGTTGATTCCATGTACGCACAGTCTAACAAAATTTCAGTTACCAGAACCGGATCACTCCCATAAGCGACACCAATTGGAATTTTGATGCGTCCTCGGAAGCTTTCTAAACTCATATTAACTAAGCGTTTTTCAACCAATTGACTATTGGGAACAACGACATCAAATTGATCGAAGGTTTCAATTAAAGTGGAACGAATGGAAATTTCTTTCACATATCCAATCATTCCATCGAGTTCGATAAAATCTCCGACTTTAACTTTACGTTCGAGTAAAATCGTTAAACCACTGACAAAGTTTTTCGTAATATCTTGTAACCCAAACCCAATCCCAATCCCTAAACCGCCTGCTAAAATTGCTAAGGAACCCAGATCAATTCCATTGACTTGTAAAGCTAAAATACAGGCTAAAACGCCAACTCCATAACCTAAAATTGTTGAGATGATTTCTCGGTTACTGGCGTCTATTTTTAATCTCGTTAAGATTTTGGTTTTGAGAAATTGTTTGAACAGTCGAGAAATCAGAAGCGCAAAAATCAGTGAAACGGTTAAGTTGACAACGGCTAAACTGGAGATGGGTTTATTCCCAATCTTGAATAAAGGTTCACTCAGAAAAGACAAGTTGACAGCTAAAATTTTCCCAAAGATTACGAACAACATATTTTTAACCGACTAACGTTAAAAATTAAAACGGATTCATTACCAATGTCAAACACCTTAGTGAGTAGCGGTTTCCCAAAAACCCGGTTTACCAAAAACCCGGCTCCTTGAAGAAACCGGGTTTTTTTAGTAGATTAAATTAAACAAGGAATTAAACGAGTGCTAAATCGGGATAATTCGCCAACATATCATCAGTGCTGAGTGTATCTCCCTTCGCTTGTGGAGTCCATAAGACTTCTACCGCTAACAGTTGTTCACCGCCAACAGAACCCAAACGACTAATCGCTTGACGCAATTCTTGAGCGCTATTCACTTTTGGTAATTCTAGCTTTCCTAATGTTCCCACAACTAGGGTGACAACGATATATTCTCCCGGTGCTTGATCTTGGGGAACAATTTCACCGTTACCTGTATCACCGGATGAAATTGCAGGTGCAGTCATACCGGAAAGCTGATTATTATAATTAGACAGGGTTTCTTCGGTGAACTTACTGCGTTCTGCGATCGCCCACTGATTAAACTTGGACTCTGCCCCTTCCATTCCCGTTTGTGTCGTTTCAGCCGCCCCATAAGCCCAATATTCAGGGTGACGCAACAGGGCTAAAGTGGCTTCTTGTAACACTTGGGCGCGTCCTTGTGCCGAGCCTGTATCCGCCGCTTGAGCGATGCGATCGAGGTCATCTTGTAGGCTACGACCCTCCGCCAATAAACCCACCTGTACACGCCCTACAGACACTCCAGAACGGCTGTAAGAGCTTGTTTCTTCGCCGCCCCCCGCAGCAGACTGGAAGCTTCTAACCAGGAAATTCGCGATCGCAATAACGATGAAAATGCTAAATAATCCACCAAAGCCGCCGCCAAACCCAAAGAAGGGAATTAGGAAGGGGAAGCCAAAGCCACCACCATAACCATAACCGCCACCGGGCGCTCGAGTTGGGCCAGGAGCATAGGTTCGAGGTGTTCTAAAGGAACCTCCGCCAATGCGTCCCCCACTCCGGGCGGCGAGTGCAAAATCGGCTTGAGAGAAGATCAAGGTAAATACTATCCCAAAAGCCACTAAGGATTTCAAAATGGATTGAATTCGTGAATGCCGTTTCTCGTTTTTCATAGAGTTTTCTATTTTAACTTCAGGTTAACCTAGAGCGGATAACCGACCTCACCTAATACTGTAGCGTTTCTTGGGTTCCTGCTTAACTCCTGGGATGGGTGGATTTCCGCCAATGGGGATTTATAGCAGAAGTCAGAAGTCAAACTCTTTCTAGACTCTAGTTTGACGAATTGTTCTGTCCTAATTGCAACTTTGCGACTGCTATAGCATTGATGAGTCAGTCTAGATGTTCAGAGCGTGTCTGTAAAGTCGGATGCTTTTTTATTCTTAATTCTCAATTCTCAGATAAAGATATACTACGAACGGGCTAGCTGGAGGATTGCTTTTTTGAGAACAATTCAAGATTTTTTTAAGCTTCAGAAAATCAAGAAAGTTAAACGTTACTTTTTTCTGACTGTTGCTATTTTCTTAATTATAACCTATTCTGTTAACGATTTTTCAGTTCAGGCTTTAACGGTTGCTAAAACGATTATTCGTCCGAATTCTGTCAATCAACCCAGTTGTCCGACGGATTTACAAGCGTTACTGGATAAAATGTTACCAGATTTACCGAGTTATACCAATCGAGTGATTCAACGGGCGAGTACCAATCGTCAATTAGAACGAGACATTTATATTTTACTGGCTACACAGTTAGATGAACTTGAAGCTTTACCTTTTAATGTCAATTTAGATCATCCCGATGAAACCTATCTGGTTTATTTTCAAACTTGGCAACGAAAACATTATCCCAATAAAATTATTAGATTCAAACAATATCATTGGTTATTTTTGCGAAGAAGTCCGACAGGTTGGGTGTTAGAAAAGATGTTTTCCAAGTCGAGTTCTTACCCTCAATATGGATTTTATCCGCTTCCGGGTGAAACGAGCGAAAGTGCGATCGCCCAAGCCATTGGTTTGTGGTTACGGGACTGTCAAGCGGCGAATAGCAATTAGAATGCCGACAAGCCTTATTCTAATTTCTATCTCTTTATCTTATCACAAAAGGATAGCGTTGATCAACTCATAAACAACCAGCCTGAAAACCCGTTAAAATTTTTTAAAAATGTCACAATAATACAGAGTCATCGTTAATCCTAAACTTGAGTACCCGTGAACGATTTTACCGCATCTTCTCAACCGTTGCCGAATAAGTTTTTTTCAGACTATCGTAGCGATCGCCCGTTTAAAACTTTACTCTACCTCTATCAAAACGATCTACGCTATATCGGGCTATCAATGCTATTTTACCTGATTAAGCACAGTCCTGAATGGATTCGACCCTTAATTATTGCCAATATTATTGATATTATCTCCAGTCCAAGCACTCACAGTTTATCAGAACTCTGGTTCAATGGAGCTTTTTTAGCCTTTTCAATTCTTCAAAATACTCCCACCCATTATCTTCATATTCGCTTCTTGAGTACCGCCACTCATTCAATGGAATATAACCTCAGATCGGCGATTACTCGTCAACTGCAATATCTTTCAATTGGCTTTCATCAACAACGAAATTCAGGAGCGATTCAAAACAAGTTACTGCGAGATGTAGAAGCCGTCGCCCTATTAACAACTCAGATTTTTCAGTATCTCCCTTCATCCATTTTAACGATTGTAATTGCCATTATCATTACCGCCATTCGCGCTCCTGGATTTTTGATTTTTTTCGTGGGAACCATTCCGGTAGCTGTTACGTTAATTCGATATTTTCGCACGCCAATTCGTTCTCGAAACTCCGTCTTTCGTCAACAGATGGAAACCACTTCAGCCTATTTAATTGAAATGCTGAAACTGATTCCCATTACTCGCGCTCATGGTGCCGAAGAAGCGGAAATTTATCGCACCGAACAACGTTTAAAAACCCTCAAACAAGCCAGTATTAAACTCGATTTAATCAACGCTTTAGCGAATGCTGCATCTTGGGTGAGTTTGCGATCTTTTAACCTAGTTTGCTTATTAGCCTCCGCTTGGTTAGCCTATACTGGAAAATGGGGAATTACCGTCGGAGATGTCGTCTTATTAACGGGATATTTTGACTCAATTACAGGTTCAGTTGTGCAGATTTTAGGAGTCCTTCCCCAAATCGGAAAAGGGTTTGAGGCGTTGTCAAGTATTGGGGAAGTTTTAGAATGTCCTGATGTTGAACAAAATAAAGGAAAAACACCCGTTAAACGACTAAAAGGAGAGTTTTGTTTTGAGTCGGTTTGTTATGTTTATCCCGAGAGTCGAAACCAAACTGCAATTGTCGATTTTTCTCTACAGGTTAAACCCGGAGAAACGATAGCCNGATGTTGAACAAAATAAAGGAAAAACACCCGTTAAACGACTAAAAGGAGAGTTTTGTTTTGAGTCGGTTTGTTATGTTTATCCCGAGAGTCGAAACCAAACTGCAATTGTCGATTTTTCTCTACAGGTTAAACCCGGAGAAACGATAGCCATTGTTGGGCCATCGGGTGCGGGAAAATCAACCTTGTTAAACTTAATTATCGGGTTTTTGCGCCCAACTTCGGGTCAAATTAAACTGGATGGAAAAGAGATGAATTCCCTAGACTTGAGAACTTATCGCCAATTTTTATCGGTGGTTTCTCAGGAAACAATTTTATTTGAAGGAACCGTCCGAGAAAATATTTTATATGGTAAAGATACCGTCAGTGAACAACGGTTAAAACAAGTTGTTATAGAATCAAACGCCGATGAATTTATACAAAATCTCCCTCACGGACTAGAAACACAAATTGGAGAAAATGGCGTTAAACTCTCAGGAGGACAACGCCAACGAATCGCAATTGCACGGGCTTTAATTCGTGATCCGCGTGTGTTAATTTTAGATGAAGCGACCTCTTCTTTAGATACGGTTTCTGAGTCGTTAATTCAAGAAGCGTTAGATCGGTTAGTTCAAAATAGAACAACATTTATTGTCGCCCATCGCCTCTCAACTATTCGCAAAGCTGATCGCATCGTCGTGTTAGAAAAAGGGAAAATTATTGAAGTGGGAAATCACGAACAGTTATTAGAACATCAAGGTTTATTTGCGATCATGCACGCTTTACAAAGTTAACCGTTACAATAAATTATCAGAACATATTTGGAGTGATCTAGCATGACTAAAATGACGGTCAAAGATGTAGAAAAAATTCAGTCAATTCTCAGTGAAGCAGACTTAGACTATCAACTCGAACTCGAAGAAGGTAAGATTACAATTATGGGGCCATCAGATATCGTCTCTAGTGAAGTTTCTCTAGAATTTGCTAGCCAACTCCGCAATTGGGTAAAACCTCGGCGTCTGGGGCGGGTTTTTGACTCAGCCGGGGGCTTTATTTTACCGAATAGTGACTTGAAAGCGCCTGATGTTTCTTTTGTTTTACGCGATCGCCTTCCTCGCAGTATTCGCTATTTTGCTTCTCTCGTTCCCGATCTCGTTGTTGAAGTCAAATCTCAAAGCGATCGCCTAAAAAAACTGCGAGATAAAATACAAATCTATATCGAACAAGGGGTACAAGTTGCTATTATAATTGACCCAGATACTTATCAAGTAGAAGTTTATCAGCCCGATCAACCTGTCATTGTCTTGGGAAATGGTGATATTTTAACGGTCCCCGAACTTCTCCCGGAATGGGAATTAGTGATAGAAGAACTTTGGCCTGTTGTCTTTGATGAAGATTGAAACTTACATTTTATGATGCTTTCCCCCTTCCCAAATTTGAAGTTGTCTTTCTGCTGCAAAAAAATTATTAATAGAAGTCGGTGGATAAACAAAATGATCGTAAGCTAAAGCCATTTGACGGGCGGCTTCTGAATAGGGAACTCTACCGATTCCTGTCCCTAAACCCGGACAAAGAACAGATTTAATGTTTCGTTTGTGATGTAAATTATAACGGCGAATTTCCAATAACATCGCCCACATTGCAGTATAAGGAATATCTGTTCCTGTAATAGACATCGGAACTCGCATGGTTGGTGTATGGGCTAAAAAAGGATGTTTGGGATGTTGAGTTTCGACAATTAAACAGGTTCCCACTGGTTGTTCACCGAGATATTCTGTTAAAATCTTTTCTTGAACTCGCATCATTAATTCTTTGCCAAAAAAACTAATAATTGCTGCATCTATTCCACCATCCATTAACCCAAAAGAGTTAGCTGGACTCACTAAACAATCATACTCCGATACTGCTTCAAACGAGTTATTAATAATTTCCACATCGGGTAAATAGTGGAAATGTTCTCGAAAAGCCGCAGTTAAAGCAGGGTTGGGTGCCACTAAAATGAGTTTCAAGTTTTAGGCCTCCTTTTCACTTAAAGTTTTATTTTAATTGATGGGATTGCTATTGAGAAGCTTTGAGGGCGCCAACCGCAGCGCTCCTACTTAACCGAAGGCTAAATCTTGATTAGAAACGTCGATCATTATCTTTGTTTCCATGCAGGAGATCATTCCCTTCTCCACCTGCAATCACGTCAAAATCTTGACCGCCTCGTATCGTATCATTACCCGCTTTTCCGAGTAAAACATCTTGA
>NZ_LATL02000098.1 GCF_000972705.2 Limnoraphis robusta CS-951
TGTAGGGAAATGGAATGTAAACTCTTAATGGGGATAGGGCGGGTTTATCTAAATTATTGTTCGGATAGAGAGATTTGTGCAGAACCCGCCCCTACGCAACTGGGTTTTTATTAAAGCCGTTGATATTGTAGGCGAAATTGTACAACTCCCGGTTTATCTTCTTCAATAAAACGATCTCGGCGAATTTCTTCTAAACCTAACTGTTTAAACTGCGATAATTCCCCCTCAGATAACGGCCAGGGCGGGCCATCGGGTTCATTTTCACTATCCCGATAACGAGTAATTACAATTAATGTACCCTTCTCTGCAACTAACGAAGAAATGGCTTGAATACTATCTGAACGCATATTCAGAGGTAAAGCTTGAATTGTGCGACATTCAAACACAAAATCAAAACTATGTTGTAAACTAGAATCAAGGTTAAATAAATCACCCACAAAATAATTAACAGTAGTATTAGGAAAACGTTGATGACACCAAGAAATCGCCGTCGGAGAGATATCAAACGCTGTTACTTTAAAGCCTAATTTTGCTAAAGCTTCAGCATCATCGCCCAACCCGCAACCAATGACAATCGCTGTTTTTCCGTCTGTTTTTGGGGGATATTTTTCTAACCAATCTTGTAAATAAGGATGAGGTTGTGAACGCGCCCAGGGAACTTGAGAAGTATCACCTTCTGCGTCAGTATACACCGTTTCAAACCATCCAGTTGCATCGTTATTTTTTAGAGATTCTGTTGCGAGAGAAACGATTTTATTTCTAAGGGCTTCAAGGTTATTTTCAGACATGATCGTTTAATAGTAACTGAAAATTAGGGAGTCGAATTGACTCCCCAATTTTGTAAAATGAAACGGCCCTGCTGACCAAGGGGGGCAGACTGCTGTCGCCTGTATTGGGTGAAAATCTAGGCTAAAACAGGTTGTTGTTGGGGCCAACGATTAACGGCTTTCCCAATTACCGCCATTTCTTCCATCAAACGATCAAATCGCTCAGGAGTCAAGGATTGTGGGCCGTCAGAAAGGGCTTTAGCGGGGTTAGGATGAACTTCGATCATCAACGCATCGGTTCCGGCCGCAACAGCCGCCATCGCCATCGCTGGAACGTATTCTGCTAAACCAGTACCATGACTGGGATCAATCATAATCGGTAAGTGAGTCAGCGATCGCAATACGGGAATTACAGACAAGTCTAAAGTATTGCGAGTGTAGCGGCGATCAAACGTCCGAATTCCCCGTTCACAGAGAATCACATTAGGATTTCCGGCGGCTAAGATATATTCGGCTGCCATGATCCACTCTTCAATGGTGGCGGACATTCCGCGCTTCAGTAATACTGGCTTGTCTTGAGCGCCAACTTTTTTGAGGAGGGAGAAGTTTTGCATATTGCGGGCGCCAATTTGGATGATATCGGCGAATTTCCCCAATACTTCCAGGTCTTCGGCGTCCATGAGTTCGGTAATGATCCCTAACCCGGTTGCTTGACGAGCGGCATCTAATAGGTGTAAGGCGCTTTCCCCATGTCCTTGGAAGTCGTAGGGAGAAGTCCGAGGTTTGTAGGCACCCCCGCGCAGAAACTTTGCACCTGCGGCTTTGACTCGTTTAGCGGTTTCGACGATCATTTCTTCGTTTTCGACCGAACAGGGGCCTGCCGTAATCACAAGGGGATGATGTTCACCAAAATAAACGGTACCTGCGGGGGTCGGAACTGCGACTTCGCTAGCTTCTCCGTGACGATACTCCCGACAAGCGCGTTTGAAGGGTTTTTCGACCCGTAACACCTGTTCAATAAACGGACTCATTTCTTGGAGTTGCAAGGGGTCTAGGTCGGCAGTTTCTCCGACTAAACCAATGACGACTTTATGCTGACCCACGATTTTTTCGGGGGTAACATTCCAAGTGGTCTTCAAGTCTTCGCTTAAGCGTTCAATTTCGGCTTCGGGTGAGCCGACTTTCATTACAATAATCATTTATTGCTATGGGGTCTATGGTTAATTTGAGTCATGGGTGGGGCGTTGGAAGTTCCTAACATCTCAACACCCGGCCGCTGCTTTTATAAAGATCACTTTAGCGTATGACCCACACCTTAATTTTTCTGTTTTTAATTCTTAATTTTTGCTCTACTTTCTTGTCGAGCTTCTTTCCAGGCTTGTACAGTCCGGCCTATGTTCAGTTTAAACTCTTGCCAACCCACAACACCTCCTGGGCGATCTTCATCCCAAGACGTGGAGAATATTCCGTAACTCAACCCCAGAACGCTTAAGCCAAAACAACCCAAACTCGCTAATAAAACGGCTGTATTGGGGAGGATAAATACTTCATTGACGATAATAAAGTAGCTCCCGATAAAGATGCTGATTGCCATGAATAGCGGTACGCCGGATAATAAAGCCATCCGAAACAGCATCCTCTGACTGACGATTTCGGGAATTGTGCTTTCTTCCCGAGAAGCAGAGCCTTTTTTGGCCGGTTGCGGTGATTGTTTCTTCTCCGACTTGCGAGTTGAACGGGCTGGGGGATTTTTTGGGGTTTCCGGTTCGGTCGGTTGGGATTGATCAGCCGCTTTTTTGCGATTTTTAGCGGGTTCAAAGGGTAGACGTTGGCGTGGGCGTTCGGAAGACATGGCAAGATTCCCTCTGAAATTGGGTGTGGGCGGGATGAACTTTAGAAGTATTGAGACAGTCGGACTTATCCCCGAATTCCCAAGCGTTGAATTAGGGCGCGATATTTATCATTGTCTCCATTGCGAATAAACGCTAACAAACGCTTGCGATGTCCGATCATTTTCAGGAGTCCTCGGGTAGAGGAGTAGTCTTTTTTGTTTTGCTTGAGGTGGGCGCTGAGTTTGTTAATCCGTTCGGTGAGCAGGGCGACTTGTACTTCAGCCGATCCGGTATCGGTTCCGTGTACTTGGTGGTCGGTGATGATTTCTTGTTTACGTTCTTGGGTCAGACTCATGGGTTGAAATTCCGTTCGGTTTTTTAAATTTACACAATTGTTTATCGTATCATATTCTATCGAGTGTGAGCTAATACTGAAGCAGGTTCAAGGGTCTAGAGCTTCCCGTCTTAGGGATTGGGGGGGTCAAAGGATGTCAAATTAGCGATTGGGGCTTTAAACTAGATGAGCGGGAGTTGTCGATCAAGGCGATCAGGAGCTTTCAGTTTTCCTCACCCAACAGAAAAGCTAACGTTTGAGGACGAACACATTTTGGGGTCTCTGGTGTATCTGTCAAGTTTTTTTTCACATATCTGATTTTTTTATGATTAATTTACCGTTCAATTCTTGGGGTGTTGCCCTTAACCCAAACGTTAATCTTGGCATTTGGATCGGAGCAGGAATTTTAGCTTTAGTCGGTCTGTTTGCGCTGAAAAATATCATTCAAAATCAAATTATTTAT
This sequence comes from Limnoraphis robusta CS-951, assembly GCF_000972705.2. The sequence goes on from NZ_LATL02000098.1 coordinate 3,397, forward strand.
CGTTTCTTTTCTTCTGAAAAGTTAGAGCTTTACAAGCAAATTTTTAGTCCCTATCAATCGCTTATTTTGATCGTTTTGGGATTGTTGGGTGCGGAGTCTTTTTTGTTGTCGGTTCCGCTTTCTCCCTCTCTTGCGAGTTTGGAAGTTATTTTGAGTTTGAGTTTAGCCATTACAGCCAGTTGGTTGGCTTCTCAAGTTTTTAAACAATTTTTTGATATTTATGTTGTTAATACTGCGGCTCGAAAAAAGGGTCGTAGCGTTAATAGTGAATTGCTACTGGTGGGGAAATTTATTGCAAATGCGGTAATTATTATTATCGCTACTCTAACGTTTGCTCAAACGCATAAAGTCAATATTTTTGGGTTACTGGCGAGTTTAGGAGTGGGCGGACTAGCGGTAGCGTTTGCGGCTCAAAGTATCCTCAGTCAAATTCTCGGCGGAATTGTATTATATTTAGATCAGCCTTTTGTTGTTGATGATTACATCGGTTTACCGGATGGAACCTTTGGACGTGTGGAGTCGATTGGGTTGCGTTCGACGAAGATTAGGATGTCAGGAAAAGGATCGCTAATGATTGTTCCGAATAGTTCTTTAACTGAAACCAATATTGAAAATTTTACAGGCGCTCGGAAGGTGATTTCAATTTTAGGATTGTTGTTTCATCGCACAATTACTCCAGAAGAAAAGGCTCTCATTCGTCAAGTGATTTTAGAAGGAACTGACAATACTTATGGGATTGATCCGCGTGGAACGGATGTGACGTTCAAAGATTTGAAAGAGGTGACGGGAGAAGATAAAACGCAAGCACAAGTTACTTTTTTTATTTTGGGTTCGGGTCAAGAAAATTTGGAGTTGCGGCGTCAACTTCTACAAATAGCTAGTCAAGATATTAATATCATTCTTCAGCAATACGGAATTGCCTTTGAGATGGAAGAACCAAATATTTATGTCAACTCACCTATTACGGTTTAATCGATGAATTTCTCTAATCCCCTGAATCCCAATTCTCAAATTTTTATCGGTTTAAGAGAGACAGGTATTCCCAATCCGATTATTTTTATTTTATTCGTTTTGATCTCTTGTTTGGTTGGTCGATATGTTCCGGGAATTCTTAGATTTTTGGCTGAGAAATTTTTACCTGCTAAAGCGAAGAAGATTTTGGATGACTTTATTCTTCCCTTAGAAGACTCTGTGAAACTAGCGGGAACGTTTATATTAATTTCTCTTTCTCTGGTTTGGTTGAGTGAAAATCCTGCATTNTTAGATTTTTGGCTGAGAAATTTTTACCTGCTAAAGCGAAGAAGATTTTGGATGACTTTATTCTTCCCTTAGAAGACTCTGTGAAACTAGCGGGAACGTTTATATTAATTTCTCTTTCTCTGGTTTGGTTGAGTGAAAATCCTGCATTATATCGGTTTACAAAACCTTTTGTTGATTTAGGAGTAATTGCGAGTACAGCTTGGTTAATTTCCCGTATTTTTCACCAAACTTTGTTAATTTATGGTATTCCCATTGTGCAGAAATATGGTTTAGAAATTGATGAAACGTTTTTGATTTTTGAAACGATTGCAAATGTGATTATTGGGTTTGTGGCGGTTACGGCTTATGCTCAAAGCCAAAATTTTCCACTAACAGCGTTGTTAGCAGGTGCGTCTATTGGGGGTGCAGCGCTTGGACTTGGGGCGCAAAGTACCGTTGAACAAATGTTAGGAAGTCTGGTGATTCGTTTAGATCGTCCGTTTGTTCGAGGGGAATATGTCCGCTTGCAAAATGGCACCTATGGACGGGTTGAGTCGATTGGTTTACGATCTACTAAAATTCGACTGGCGGCGAAAGGAACGTTGGTGATTATTCCCAATTCTAATTTGATGAAAATGGAAATTGAGAACATTACGAGAGGAAAGAAGGTGATGGTGTTGTTATATTTAGACTTTACTCGTCAGTTGGAAGATCGGGAAAAGGCGTTAGTTCAACAAGCGATTAAGCAATGTACGGATTCGGTTTTTGGGATTGATCCGGGAAGTACGAATATTGCGTTAATTCAACACGCTGAAACGCTGAATACTCGCGCTCGGGTGACGTTTTTTATTTTGGGTTCGAGTGAAAATGCGATCGCGTTGAGAAAGAGTTTGTTAGAGTCAACGAATAACAGTATTTCTAAGAAGTTACAACAGTATAATATTAGTTTTTCGATGCAAGAACCGAATATTTATGTTGATTCTCCTGTGACGATTTAAGGGGAGTGGGGAAGGGTTGACCTGTGAAAGTTTGACTTGTGGAATTGGGGTTGATGTATTAGTCATGTGTAGTTTCAAGTTTCCCCCCTAACCTGATTTTAAGCGATCGCGCTCCGGGTTGTCAACCCCCCTATTCTTTTACCCACAACTCCCAACTATCAAGGCTTTGCGATCGCTTACCACTCAGTCCCTTTTTTTGCCATGCAATGTATGGCGTTGTATGCTATAACTGAAAAATCGATAGATTACAGGACAAAAAAAATGGCTTTCTTCAAATTGGAGGATTTAAAGCCCGAGGCAAAAATTGTCTGGCTGAAAGACATGAGTCAGTACCCTTGGGTACGAGAAGGGATGACAGATTTCACGAGCAAGCAGGGAATATCAAAGTCTCGCCAAGCTCAGATAGGGCCTGAGTTAGTTGGATACGCCGAATTGGAAGAGGATGCACCGCCTAGTTTTATTGACCCTGCGACGGGACGAAAACACTACTATCGGCGAATCTTTAAGCTTCGTGATGGCGATTATAAAAATTACAGTGATGGAAAGTATCCCATGGAAGCGGTAGAACCAAAAACAGTCGAACCGAAGGTGAAGGGATTATCTCCTGATAGAAAAGCTCAAATCGCCGTCAGAATTCCTCGCTCTTTGCTGTACAAACTTAACCGCTATATTCAGATAATGGGAATGTCGCAAACCGAAATTGTGGTCAGTGCGTTATCTCAATACCTAGATTCACCAGAAGATGTTCCTCTCATTGAGCGAATCGTGAAAATTGAGGAACGACTAGCAAAATTGGAGGGACAGTAAATTATGAGTTCTGGTGATAGTGCGAATTTTTTTGATGATGCAGCAATTAATAATTTTCGGGAATTTATATATTGCTTGAATGAACATACTAAAACTCGGGGTTGTTCTAATATGCTAGTTTCATATCTGACCGATTATTATGGGGGAGATAAATCCTATTATGGGGGAGAATACAAAGAATTATTCAAAAACTTTTCCACCGATGAAGTGTCTCAATTAATTGCTCAACTCTGCAATAAACAAGGGGAGCCGATATTTAAACCAGAAGAGATCGATGTTTTGATTGCAGCGCGAGAGTTTGCGTTGAGCGACGACCCCAAGAAAAGAATTGACTACCTGTGTACTATCGAATGGGAATTGTCTCCATACAATTCGGATGAGCCATTTAAAATTTTGGCAACGGTCAAAGTCAACTGCATCTCCAACGAATATTTAAAAATGTCAGAAGATGAGGATGAATACTATCAAGATTATCTATGGCAAGTTGCTGAACATAAACTGGAACAAAAATACCCTTCTTTCATAGACCAAGTTTTTGCATACCATCACAAACATGGTCATTCCTACAGCATAACTAAATACGAAGCCTTGCCTTAAACTCATTCTACTGAGAGCAATATATCTGTTGAAATCGAAATTTTGTTGATCTCTTTTTGGTAGGGTGGGTGAGAAAGGATAACTTAACTGCTGAAATCACCAACTGTAGACAGAAAAACCCGGTTTCTTTGAGAAACCGGGTTTTTATATATATTAATCTAATTCACTTTCTAAGACTGTAGCGATCGCTTTTTGAGCATTTTCTTGGAACTCCCGAATATTAACGCGACTGAGTAGAGAAATGGCAATCATCATCCCGACAGCTTGCACCGCAAAGACGAGACTATAAGCGAGTACAGGAACCGAAAATATTGTTCGACCTAAATCTAAAACAGCGCCTCCCATTAAAGTTGCTATTCCTCGCGCCATCGACTGAGCGAGTCCCCAGGCACCGATAAAGGTGCCGGCTGTTTCAGCAGCAGTCAGATCGAGCATTAAACCAATAGCACCCGCCGTCAGGACTCCTGAAGCCACTCCAAACAGCAGTAACCCGCCTTTCAGCATTTGGGGGTCAGCCACGACGCCAGCAGTGATAAATAGACTTAAACAAATAATCGTGCCAATACAGCCGACTTTAACGGTATTTTTCTTGCCTAAACGGGGAGTAATTAAAAAGCCTGTTGAAGCAATTCCGGCTAAGGTTCCCATTCCAAAAAAGGCGTTGAGTTGGGTGGTTTCGGAAATACACATTTCAAAGACTTCGCCGCCATAGGGTTCGAGTACGGCATCCTGCATAAACAGGCTAATACTCATCACCAGGAGGAAGGTAAAAAATAAACCCGTTTGACGGCTAGCGGTTAAGATTCGTAACGCTCGAGCCAGGGTAATTTGGTCTTCTCGTTCAACGACAGTCGAACGGCTAGCATAGCGGGAAAATCGCTTTTCAACGCCTACTGTTGAGAGTAAACATAAACCAAAAACAATGGCTGGAACGAGGATAAATAAGGGATTAATAACAGATTGCAATTGAGCAATATTAACAACAGAAGTTGTTTGTGTGGTATTTTCGGAGAGAATGTCAGCGCCGCAAACTTCGGGACGGTTGAGGATTTTTGAGCTAATAATCGCTCCGATGACAATGCCGATCATTAACATTGACCAAACAATACTTACCAGTTTAGAGCGGTTATCTTCATCGGAAACATCAAAGAGTAACGCTGCAAAGGGTGTGGAACTGGCGCTCAAAGCCAAGCCGTAGAGGGCAAATACGAGGGCAAGTAGGGCTGCCCAAGCATAAGTTATACTACTCAAGCCCGTATTTTGTAGGCTGATTCCCAACTGCCAAGTCACCTGTAGGGCGAAGAAGGAGAGGATTGTAAAGAAAATAGCACCTAACCAAATATAGCCACTGCGATGATGTCCGAATAGGGGCTTGGCATCCGACATCTGACCAAACCAAATTCTCGCCGGAGCGACAAATTGATACATGGCGATCGCACCTGCGGCCATCAGAGCGGGAACCTTTAACTCATCGATCATCACTCGGTTGATCACGCCCAAGGTGAGCAGGGACATAATGCCTAATCCCATCTGAAACAAACCGAGCCGAAACATGGTGAGGAGGTGAACTTTGGGCTTTGGTGGGCTATCTACTGGGGTAGAAGGGGTAGATTGTGGTAAACCATCGATTGCCATAGCACAAGCGTAGAAACGATTCTGATAAACTTTCTTAATTTAATATAAACCCTAACTGAGCTTATAAGATATAATGGGCTAGCATCTTTAAATAAAATCCTTTGTGATTTAGATGTTTTGTTTGTTTAAATTAATCCCTTTATGGAATTTGACATAACATCAAAGGTTATCAAGATTCAAACCGCAAATATTCATTATTTTGAGGGGGGAGATCCGCAATATCCGTCCGTGTTGTTTCTACATGGATCGAGTTTTAGTTCTCAAACTTGGAAAGAGCTGGGTACGCTCAAGCGGTTGACTCAGAAGAATTTTCATGTGGTGGCGATTGATCTACCGGGTTATGGAAAGTCCGAATCGATTTCCGATTATCATGTTGAATTTTTGCCGAAATTGGTTGATAGATTAAATCTCAAAGGGGCTGTTTTAGTGTCTCCGTCGATGAGTGGAACTTACAGCTTGTCTTTTGTGCTTAAGCATTCTGAACAGCTTAAAGGGTTTGTGGCAGTTGCTCCGGTGGGAATTTTGAAAATGAGTCAGCAACTTCGAGGAATTTTACTGCCGACTTTGGCGATTTGGGGGAGTGATGATCGGATTGTTCCGGTTGAACAGGCGGATCTTTTAGTGGAATTGATGCCCAATGCTCAAAAGATTATTTTACCCAAAGCGGGTCATGCTTGTTATATGAAAGCAACGAATAAGTTTCACGAAGCATTGATTCAGTTTGTTGAGAAAGTGACGAAAGAAGAATCGGAAGAATCTTGTTAAGTTTTGGCCTCTCTGAAGAGAGCGTTTAAAGGGTGTAATTGTTCAAAAAAAATCACGTTTATCAACTCTAAAATATTATGAGTGAACAACCTAAAAAAGCTTTATTTATTCTGGGAGGATTGGATGATCAGGATTTATCCTGGATTATTAATCGGGGAAAAACACAGGTGATTCCCCCCGGAGAAACGCTGATTTATGAAGGGAGAACCATTAGCGCTTTGTATATTGTTTTAAAAGGGGTGTTGAGTGTGTCTATTTCTCCGAATGGTGAACGAGAACTTGCAAAGCTTTATGAGGGAGAAGTTGTTGGTGAAATTTCGTTTATTGATAATCGTCCTCCTTTAGCAACGGTGAAAGCGATTGAAGAAAGTTTAGTGTTGATGGTTCCTCGCTATGAATTAATCGCTCAACTGCATCGGAATGCCGGGTTTGCTTCTCGATTTTATCAAGGGATTTGTTTGTGTTTAGCCAGTCGGATGCGGGGAACCGTTAGGCGTTTGGGATATCAAGTTCAAGATCATTATCTCGAAGAAGTTGAGGAGGATACCAATGAACTCAATGAGAGTAAACAAGATTTTCTGGAGTTGGCTGAGGCTAAGTTTAATTGGCTGGTACATAGTTTAAAAACGGCAGAAAGTAATCATCACTCGAGGAATTCTTGATGTTGGATTAAGCGTTGAACGCTGGCTAATGTTGGGTTAAATTCATAACTTTTTTGTTGAGGTTGATTGAGATAGGTTTGTTGTTCTTCTTCGATCATTTTAACATCTTGTTCAACTAATCCATCGAGTAATTTTTGGGCTGAACCGAATAGTTTGTTTTTGAGAAAGCGCCGAAAGGGAATCGGTAATTTGTGCAGACGCCAAAAGGAATGTAGGGAGGTAAAATGGATGAGATAGGCTTTGGTTTCTGTTAAACTTACGGGGCAGAATAGACAGTAAATTTTAAAGTCTTTGCCGAGTGTTGAAACCCAATGGGGATAGATATAACTGACTTCTAAGGGTTCAGGATGGAGTTGACGTAAAGCGGGGAAAAATAGCTGAGAAATTGACCAGATTTTATCGATTTTATAGTAGCTTTTGGCTTGATAGTGGGCATCAACTCGATGGTTATCTTCATTTATTTTTTTTAAAATGGCATCTGTCCAGGCTTGCCAATCTTGATGTAAATGTCCGTGATACATATCCATCAAGTTCTCAATTAAAAAGGAATAATGAGCTTGACAGTGAATTAGAGAAACAGTCGCAATATAATTCAAATGATCCCATTCAGGAACGCCTAATGGTTGGTTTTGAGTTGGATTTTTTCCTGGAAATAACCAGATAAAACCGTCTAATTCTTCAACTGGATACTGAAGAATTTTACAGTTTGGAAGTCTCTGGTGTTCGGCTAAATAGGGAATATTTACACATTCACCCTGAGCGTTAAATTGCCATCCATGATAGGCACATTCAAGATTCCCTTCAATGATTTTACCATGACTCAGTTTAACTTGTCGATGGGGACAACGATTTTCTAAAGCCTGAATTTTTCCTTGTTTATTCCGAAATAAAACAATGGCTTGATTCCATAATATGACGTCTAAAGGTTGAGTGTTAACGTCACGACTCCGAGCGACAACATACCAATGATTTGGGTTGATTCCTAACTGACGAATTTTTTGATTCATATTTGTAAAAAACCTTCAGGGTTCACAGAAAGCAATGTGCGTCGTTGTAAACCTTCTTGATGTAAAATCTCGTTAGCGGCTAATAATCCACTGCTGACGGCTCGTTCCATTAAACCACAGGGAAAAGGCATTTTCACCCAATCTCCAGCAAACATTAAATTAGAAATACCGGAGTTGGTTTGGGGACGTTCTGCATAACTTCCGGGTGGATATCCAGCAAAGTTTTTTTGATTGACTAATTCTCGATGAATTAACTGAGCAGATGTAAGTTCAGGGACAATTTCATAAAGTTCTTGTTCAAAGGTGGTGAGTAAGTGTTCTTGGGTGGGAAATTGGGATTCTTTGTAACAATAAGCGTGCAGTTCAACGACAGTTCCCCCGGTTTTTTTATGCCAGTCAATAAATTGTTTTTGAATGCGATGATAGAGGGTAATACTATCGGTGAGTTGATAACCGGATAAGGAGGTAAAGTTGCTATGTTCCCAAGGAAAATCTCGATCAAACCAAAAACGTCCAACAGCAAAAGGATCAGCAACTTGGAGTTTTTTGATTTGTTTTTTTACTGTTGAATTGACTTCACCTTTAGTTAAATCAAAGAGGTGTTGAACTCCTGGAATATCCGTCGCAAAAACATAGTAATCGGCTTTAATTGTTGTTAAATTATTATTGTTAATTTCGGGGTTAAAAGCCACAAGTTTAACTTGTTCGGGTTGACGTTGAATCACTGTAAATTTCGCTAAGTTTCGTTGGGCTGGCCCGGAAATAACGGTTCCATTTTGATCATAAACGGCACCATGACAAGGACAATAAAACCGTCCATCAACTGCGAGTTTAACGGTACAGCCTTGATGAGTACAGGTTAAAGAAAGTGCTTCATTTTTGCCTTCAGGAATCGCATAAACATTATCTCCCGCTCCAAAATATTCCCAATCTTCTCCTATCCATTGATTCCTCGTTACCCAAAAGGGTACCGGGTTAAAATTATTGCCTTTAAAATAGGAGAGTGAATCGATTTTTCCGGCTTTCATTTGAATATTACTAACGGTTGCTTCGGTAATAATTTTACCGTTTTGTTGTTGAATAGATTCAGCAATGGGTTGGACTAAACTACTGCCCATATCTTGGCGGGTTCCATTGAATGCCAAGCCTTCAGGATTGCCGAAAAAGTAGAAGTGAAAAAACTGCATGAGTTCGGCTGCACTGAGTTTATCGGGTGCGTTTAAACTCGATTTTGCAAAGGGCAAAAAATACAAATCATACAAGCCTTGAGGAAAATCTTTTTTGACCCAATTTGCAACGGATACCGCATCCAGTCGTTGAAAACTATCCGGTGTTTTAAATCCCCCAATTTCTCTAAAAACTTCCCAGTGAGCAGGTTTTGTGAGGTTGATTCCCCAACGGAGTCGGTTCGGAGAGGAAATGGCTAAATCAACAATATTCCAGGGAAAGGCTGAACGACTGGGACGAAAAACTTCGGGTTTGTATTGTTGATTTCTAAAGACAACTGAGTAAAATTCTAAAGACTGAAAATTTGCTTGAATATTTAGTTCATTGATGATACTATTGAGATTATAATATTGAGGAAAGAAGCCATGAAAACCATGTTCCATTCTGAAGGTTTCATCACCCACTTGAATCAGCCAACTGGCAATTTTACCCCCGAGTTGAGGAGATTTTTCTAAAAGGGTGACTTGAAATCCTCGTTGACTCAGTTCATAAGCACAGGCTAATCCAGCTAACCCCGCCCCAACAATTACAACGTGTTTGGGTTGATTGAGAGTTCGAGGTAACTCCAGAGAATCTTGTTGAAAAATAGTGGGTTGCGGCTTATGGAATCGAGAATAACCAATCAGCCCCGAAACCGCACTAACTCCTAGAATTTTAAGGGCTGTTCGTCGAGAAAAATTGGGTAATTGAGGCAAATCAGTAAATTGACTCATTAGGAATTTTAGGGTTAACATCCTCCCAAATTTACAGGGAGTTTGGGAGTCCTCAGAATTATACTTTTAAATTTTAAATTCTAAGGAAACCCATTTGATAGTAGCATTCTGTTGAGCATCTGGGAGATTGATAATCTTACTTAAAGTTTAAATTTTTGATTGATGATTTTAGTTGTGGAATTCTGAGTTTTTTATTAAAAAATCTAGAATTCAACCCAAAATAGTATAACCAAAATTATCCAAGTTTAAAAATGATTGAATGAGCGCTCAAAAAGATGAAAAAAAAGTTTAAAAAATACTTCAAAATTTTACTGATTGGTTTATTTATTGTTTCGATGGTAATACAGCCTGTTTTAGCTCGTGCTTCTCAGGAAGTTCTTACTGTTCAAACTCAGGAAGACGGCTTACAACTCACTCAACAAGCTAAAGATTTATATCAAGCGGGACAGTTTGAAAAAGCGGTGGAGTATTGGCAGGATGCGGCAACGTTTTTTGCTCAAAACCGTGATCCAATTAATCAAGCAATGGCGTTGAGTAATTTAGCTTTAACCTATCAAAAATTGAATCAATGGCAAGATGCAGAATCAACAATTACCCAGAGTTTAACTTTACTGCAATCTCTAAAAAAGTCGCGGGAAAATTCAAAGATTTTAGCTCAAACTCTTGATATTAAAGGACGCTTGCAGTGGGAGACAGGACAAATCCAAAATGCAATTGATACTTGGGGAGAAGCGGCTAAAATTCATCAAGAGATGGGAGATCAAGCTCGACTTGCACAAAATAAATTAAACCAAGCTCAAGGGTTTCAAGATTTAGGTTTATATCCGAAAGTTTGTCAAACTTTATTACAGGTTCTTGAGGTTGAACAGTCTATTGAACAGGGCTGCAATTTATCAGAAAATACGGTCAATTTATTATTAGATAAACCCAATTCTGCCTGGAAGTTAGAAGGACTAAGAAGTTTAGGAAATTTACTGCTGGTTGTGGGTCAGATCGAACAGTCTCAGATGCTTTTAGAAGCGAGTTTACAANGCAATTTATCAGAAAATACGGTCAATTTATTATTAGATAAACCCAATTCTGCCTGGAAGTTAGAAGGACTAAGAAGTTTAGGAAATTTACTGCTGGTTGTGGGTCAGATCGAACAGTCTCAGATGCTTTTAGAAGCGAGTTTACAAATCGCGAAACAACAGGAAAATAAAGAAGCGATCGCCACAATTTATTTGAATTTAGGCAATACAGAACGATCCATCGCTGAACGAGAACGTCGCCTTTCTGTGAAGGATGGAGATTCAGATCGGGTTAGCCAAACTAAACGTCAAGCCCATTTAGAAAATTTAGAAAAAGCTTCAAGTTTGTATCAAGAGGCTGTCGAATCTTCTTCAGTCTTACAAACTCAAATACAAGCCCAATTAAATCAACTCAGTTTATTAATTGATAGTCAACAATGGTCAGAAGCAGAACAATTATGGCCTTTAGTTTATGAACCTTTAAAAACCTTGCCGCCTAGCCGAAGCGTAATTTATACTCAGGTTAATTTTGCTAATAGTTTATTGGCTCTGCAATTAGCAACTTCCCCTCTAAATCTGACGATGGAAACAATCGATAAAATTTTACAAAATNTCAACTCAGTTTATTAATTGATAGTCAACAATGGTCAGAAGCAGAACAATTATGGCCTTTAGTTTATGAACCTTTAAAAACCTTGCCGCCTAGCCGAAGCGTAATTTATACTCAGGTTAATTTTGCTAATAGTTTATTGGCTCTGCAATTAGCAACTTCCCCTCTAAATCTGACGATGGAAACAATCGATAAAATTTTACAAAATGCAGTGACTCAAGCCCAAAATTTAGGAGATATTAAAGGTCAAGCTTATGCGTTTGGAACCTTTGGAAAACTCTATGAACAGGCTCAACAATGGAAAATAGCAGAAGATTTTACCCAACAAGCCTTGAGTATTGCTCCGACTTACAATTCACCCGATATTGCTTATCAATTTTCTTGGCAACTGGGACGAATTCGTAAACAACAAGGGGATCGAAAAGGAGCAATTGCTGCTTATAAAAATGCCTTTAATACGCTGCAATCTTTACGCAGTGATTTAGTCGCCATTAACCCCGAAGTACAGTTTTCTTTCCGTGAAAGTGTCGAACCTGTTTATCGTGAATTGGTTGATTTACAGTTACAAGAAGCGAATGGATTTCAAATAGCAGGAGATGCACAAAACTTACAACTAAAAATTAGAGAAATTCGGCAAGTGATTGAGTCTTTGCAGTTAGCAGAACTCAATAATTTCTTTCGAGATGCTTGTGTTGATGCCAACCCTAAAATTATTGATGAAGTCGCTAAAACTGCTGCTATTATTTATCCGATTATTTTACCCAATCGCTTAGAAATTATTGTCAGTTTCCCAACGGAACCCGAAGCAACCTTTAAACTTTATACAACCCAAGTAAACCGAGAAGAAATCAATCAAACAGTCCGAAAACTGCAAGGAGAATTAATTCAACCTCCGACGGATGGAAACACGGCAACAACGCCCGAAATTTTTACTTTAACTCGACAAGTTTATGACTGGTTAATTCGTCCGGCTGAAGTAGATTTAAAAAATAGCCAAGTTGATACTTTAGTGTTTGTTTTAGATGGCAGTTTACGCAATATTCCGATGGGAAGTTTATATGATGGTCAGGAGTTTTTAGTCGAAAAATATGCGATCGCACTCACTCCCGGTTTACAATTATTAAACCCTCAACCTTTGACGCAGGAAGACTTAAGAGCATTCTTAGGGGGTGCAACAGATGCCCCAACTTTTGGGGAATTTGGAACGCTTCCAGCCGTTGATGAAGAATTAAATCAAATTGCAGAAACCATTCCCAATCACGAAAAGCGTCAGAACGAAGAATTTACCCGAGAAAATCTGCAAAACTTAATTAATCAGGTGCCGTTTCCAGTGGTTCATCTAGCCACTCATGGTCAGTTTGGTTCTAATGCTGAGGAAACATTTATTTTGACGTATAATGATAGAATAGACGTTAGAACATTCGACCAACTCTTACGGAAACCTGATGAAAATACTCCGATTGAATTGTTAGTTTTAAGCGCTTGTGAAACGGTAAAAGGGGATGATCGAGCGGCGTTGGGATTAGCGGGAATTGCAGTAAGAGCCGGAGCGCGTAGCACCCTCGCAACGTTATGGACAGTGGAAGATCAAAGTACCGCTAATTTAATGGTTGATTTCTATCGAGAGTTAGCCAATCCTCAACAAAAATCTAATAAAGCGCAAGCCTTACGAACCGCTCAACTTAATCTTTTAAATGAGGACAGAACTCGCCATCCTTTTTATTGGGCGCCGTTTGTTTTAGTGGGGAATTGGCAGTAGTTGAAGGTGTTTAAGAATCAATTTCCGCTAATTCTAACCAACGTTCAGTCGCTTGATCAATTTCTAGCGCTAACTGTTCAACCTTGTGATGCAGTTCTTGAACTTGACTGACTTTTCCAGGTGCAACGTTGTATAATTCAGCTTCTAACTTCGCTTTTTCAGCTTCTAATTTGGCAATTTTCTTTTCTAACGCTTGATACTCCTTTTTTTCTTTAGAAGAAAGTTTGCGGTTTCCGTCTTTATCCCAAGAATAACGTTGAGATTTTTCTGTGTCCTGGGCTTCTGACGTTTTTTCTTTAAGGGTTGTGGCTTGATTTGCAGCTTCTTCTTCTTCTCTCGCTTTATAGTCTAAATAAACTGAATAATTCCCCGGATATTGACGTAAATTTCCCTCAGATTCAAAGGCAAAAATCATCTCAACCGTTCGATCTAAAAAGTAGCGATCATGGGAAACAACGATAACGCAACCGTTAAATTCTTCTAAATTCTTCTAAAACCGATAACGTTTGTACATCTAAATCG
>NZ_LATL02000099.1 GCF_000972705.2 Limnoraphis robusta CS-951
TATAGCAGAAATCAGGAGACAGGAGACAGGAGACAGAATTGAAACCTTTATCATAAAAGGATTTGACAGAAAAACAGTGTCCTAATCAANGGAGACAGAATTGAAACCTTTATCATAAAAGGATTTGACAGAAAAACAGTGTCCTAATCAACTCTTTCTCTGCTATATTATAATTGTAGTATGTAAATTACATCTGATCGACAACGACGTAATCTGACAGTGCCGTAGACTTCTACGGTAAACTAAAGGTTGTATTGCAAGCTAGCCGCAAATAAGGGTAAATTATGGCTGAACGTAGCGATGTAAACGGAAAAGAACAAGAAATGGCAGCCAAATCTTACAAAGATACGGTGAACCTGCCACAGACAAAGTTTGATATGCGGGCAAATGCTGTCAAACGCGAACCAGAATTACAAAAATTTTGGGCAGAACATCAAATTTACGAACGTTTATCCGAAAATAATCCGGGCGATGCGTTTATTTTACATGACGGGCCGCCCTATGCCAATGGTGCCTTACATATTGGTCATGCCCTCAATAAAATTCTTAAAGATATTATTAACCGTTACCAAATTTTGCAAGGGCGAAAAGTGCGTTATGTTCCCGGTTGGGACTGTCACGGTTTGCCGATTGAATTGAAAGTTTTACAACAAATGAAACAGTCGGAACGGGAACAACTCACCCCGTTAACCTTGCGTCAAAAAGCAAAAGAATTCGCCCTAGAAACGGTTGACCAACAACGAGAATCTTTCAAAAGATATGGAGTGTGGGGAGATTGGGATAATCCTTATTTAACCCTAAAACCAGAATACGAAGCCGCCCAAATTGGCGTGTTTGCCCAGATGGTTCTCAAAGGTTATATCTATAGAGGATTAAAGCCTGTTCATTGGAGTCCGAGTTCAAAAACAGCCCTAGCTGAAGCTGAATTAGAATATCCAGAGGGTCATGTTTCTCGCAGTTTATTTGCGGCTTTTCCAATGACTAGCTTGGCGGAAGCAGTTAAATCAGAATTAACGCCTTTTCTACCCGATTTAGGTGTCGCGATTTGGACAACAACACCCTGGACAATTCCCGGAAATTTAGGCGTTTCGTTGAACCCTGAATTAATGTATTCTGTGGTAGAAACACAAAAAAATGCGGAAAATCCCATTCCGTTTAAATATTTATTAATTGCCACAGAATTGGTTGAACGTCTATCAGCAACCTTCGGGAATAACCTAACCGTAAAAGCAACGGTAAAAGGCAAAGATTTAGAACATTCCACTTACAAACATCCCCTCTTTGACCGGGAAAGTCCGATATTAATTGGGGGAGATTATGTTACCACAGAATCCGGTACCGGACTCGTTCACACCGCCCCTGGTCATGGTCAGGAAGACTTTATCGTTGGTCAACGCTATGGTTTACCTGTATTGTGTCCGGTAGATGCAGATGGAAACTTTACCGCAGAAGCGGGTGAATTTGCCGGATTAAATGTTCTCAAAGATGCCAACGAAGCGGTTATTAAAGCCTTAGAAAAAGCAGGTTCACTCATTAAAGAAGAACCCTATCAACACAAATATCCCTATGATTGGCGAACCAAAAAACCAACGATTTTTAGGGCAACTGAACAGTGGTTTGCATCCGTTGAAGGGTTCCGCGAAGAAGCTGTAAAAGCCATTCAAAATGTGCGTTGGATTCCCGCCCAAGGGGAAAATCGCATCACGCCAATGGTGGCGGAACGTTCAGATTGGTGTATCTCTCGTCAACGCAGTTGGGGTGTACCCATTCCTGTTTTTTATGATGAAGAAACAGGCGAACATTTGATGAATGAAGAAACGATTTCTCACGTTCAAAATATTATCGCTGAAAAAGGTTCAGATGCGTGGTGGGAACTGTCTGTTGAGGAATTATTACCCGAAAAATATCGCCAAGATGCGGCAAAATACCGCAAAGGAACCGATACAATGGATGTTTGGTTTGACTCCGGTTCTTCCTGGGCAGCAGTCGCCAAACAACGGGGGTTAGGTTATCCTGTCGATATGTATTTAGAGGGTTCAGACCAACACCGAGGCTGGTTTAATTCCAGTTTATTAACCAGTGTGGCTAACTATGGTCATGCGCCCTATAAAATCGTATTAACTCATGGATTTGTTCTTGATGAAAAGGGACATAAAATGAGTAAATCATTAGGGAACGTCGTTGACCCAGCGATTGTGATTGAAGGGGGTAAAAACAAAGACAAAGAACCACCCTATGGGGCTGATATTTTGCGGTTGTGGGTGTCGTCTGTTGATTATTCAACTGATGTCCCGTTGGGGGGAAATATCCTCAAACAAATGGCGGATATCTACCGCAAAATTAGAAATACAGCCCGATTTTTAATTGGAAACTTGCATGATTTTNGTCGTTGACCCAGCGATTGTGATTGAAGGGGGTAAAAACAAAGACAAAGAACCACCCTATGGGGCTGATATTTTGCGGTTGTGGGTGTCGTCTGTTGATTATTCAACTGATGTCCCGTTGGGGGGAAATATCCTCAAACAAATGGCGGATATCTACCGCAAAATTAGAAATACAGCCCGATTTTTAATTGGAAACTTGCATGATTTTGACCCCGAAAAAGATGCGGTTAGTTATGAGGAATTACCCGATTTAGACCGATATATGCTGCATCGGATAACGGAGGTTTTTACAGAAATCAAAGATGCCTTTGATCAGTTTCAATTCTTCCGGTTCTTCCAAACGGTGCAGAATTTCTGTGTTGTGGATCTGTCGAATTTTTACCTTGATATTGCCAAAGATCGGCTGTATATTAGTGCAGATAATGCCTTCCGACGTCGCAGTTGTCAAACGGTGTTAGCGGTTGCTTTAGAAAACCTCGCCAAAGCGATCGCACCTGTCCTCTGTCACATGGCGGAAGATATTTGGCAAAATTTACCCTATGCGACTCCTTATTCATCGGTATTCGAGTCAGGTTGGGTGAAATTAGAGGAAAATTGGAAACAACCGGAACTCGCTAAATTCTGGCAAAAATTGCGGGAAATTCGCGCAGAAGTTAACCAAGTCATGGAAAAAGCGCGAAAAGAAAAGATGATTGGTTCATCTCTAGAAGCGAAAGTTTTACTGTATGTTTCTGATGAGAACTTCCGCAAACAGTTAGAACAAATAAACCCATCAACTACAGAGTTAAAACAGCATAACGGCGTTGATCAATTGCGTTATCTGTTTATTTGTTCTCAGGTTGAACTGTTAGAAACCCCCAACAAGTTAAAAGGACTTGAATACAGCGATGAGTCCGAAGACTTGGGTATTGGAGTTGTGAAAGCTGATGGCGAAAAATGCGATCGTTGTTGGAATTATTCCGTTCATGTGGGTGAGTCTACTGAAGATCCAACTATTTGTGAACGCTGCGTCGCCGCTTTAGCAGGGGAATTCTAAACCCAACAGTAGAGTGCGTTAATATCGTTTGACGTACTCTACTTTTACCTAATTCCGATTAACTAAAGTTCAGCAAAAGGTAATCATGGTCAATTCAACAGTTAAACAAAAAATTCTGAAAGCCATTGAAGAAATGCCAGCAGATGTTACGTTTTCAGACGTTATGGAACGTCTCTACTTTTTGTATAAAGTAGAACAAGGACTTAAACAAGTTGAAGCGGGTGATGTGATTTCTCACGACGAAGCCAAAAAACGTGTTAAAACATGGCAACAATAAATTGGACAGGTCAAGCATTAGCTGATTTGGAAGCAATTGGTGACTTTATTGCTATAGATGCANAAATGCCAGCAGATGTTACGTTTTCAGACGTTATGGAACGTCTCTACTTTTTGTATAAAGTAGAACAAGGACTTAAACAAGTTGAAGCGGGTGATGTGATTTCTCACGACGAAGCCAAAAAACGTGTTAAAACATGGCAACAATAAATTGGACAGGTCAAGCATTAGCTGATTTGGAAGCAATTGGTGACTTTATTGCTATAGATGCACCAAGTTTTGCTCAAGTATTTATAGATCAAATATTTGCAGCAGTCGAACGTTTAGAGCGTTTTCCTCTTTCTGGACGAATTGTACCGTAAATTTCTCAAGAGGAAATTCGAGAAATCATTTTTGGTAGCTACCGAATTGTATATCTAGTCACTGGAGATGAAGTCACCATTCTAACAGTTTTTCATGCTTCAAGGCTCCTGAATATTGAAGGTGAATTTTAAACACCCGCGCACATTTGTCAGTCCAGACGGAAAATATTTTGCGGGAATTACAGGTAATCCTTACCTCAAAAACACCCAAATTCAAGTTTTAAAACGACCCTGAACTTTAAAGCGAAAAGAGGGCGGGTTGATGTCATATCTGTCCGACTAATCAATAATTATTCTGTAGGGGCGGGTTCTACAATATCTTTACTACTACTGAGAGATTGAGATAAACCCGCCCCCCTGAGAAGAAGTCCGAAGGCTCTGGGGCGGGTTTATTTAACTGATTTGCAGGGAAAACATACATCAACTCGAACCCGCCCCTACAGTAAATTTTTTTTGTCATTACGTCTCCCCATTTAGGACTTAATTCTTCGCAAAGCTGTAGCGGTAATTTGTCCTTTCCATTCTTCTTCTTAACGTTNGGTTTATTTAACTGATTTGCAGGGAAAACATACATCAACTCGAACCCGCCCCTACAGTAAATTTTTTTTGGCATTACGTCGCCACATTTGGGGTTTAATTCGTCGCAACGCTGAAGCGGTAAATTGTTCGTTCCATTCTTCTTCTGAAAGTTCTGCCAACTCACTTAATTTTGGGTCAATATTTCCCGGATAAGGTTGAAACGCCTCAACATCAGTTTCTTTAGCAAAGCGTTGATTCCAAGGACATACATCCTGACAAATATCACACCCCGCAACCCAACCGTTTAAATCAATATTCTCCGGTAACTGTTCGGCGCGATTTTCAATTGTATGATAAGCAATACAGCGATTCGCATCCACCACAAACGGTTCTGTTATCGCATTCGTCGGACAAGCTTCAATACAGCGCGTACAAGTGCCACAATGTTCGGTATGGGGAGAATCTGGGGTTAATTCTAAATTCGTTAAGACTTCCCCCAAAAACACCCAAGACCCATATTCTCGTGTAATTACATTACTATTTTTCGCAATCCAACCGATACCCGCCCGTTGCGCCCAAACTTTATCAGATATCGGGCCAGTATCGGCGTAATATCGCGCTTGAATGCCTTCTCCTTGGGCTTGTAACCAGTTGGAAAACGCTTTCAACTTCTGGTGCATCACCTTATGATAGTCTCGCCCCCAACCATAACGGGAAATCTTGCCATATTCAGCCCCTTCCCGACGTTCGTCAGGGGTGTAATAGTTCAACGCCACACAGATAACAGACTGTACCTCTGGCATGACTTGACGAATATCCTGACGCCTGGGGTTTGCCATCCAAGCCATCTCTGCTTGATAGCCTTGATTCAGCCAAGCCTGTAACCGTTCAACTTCGGCTTTGGGTTCAACAACAGTCGCTATCCCAACTTTGTGAAATCCGAGGGTGATGGCTTGCTGCTTGACTTGATGCGCTTGGACTGGGGGATACATGACCGTCGGATGTAGGGATTATATATAGCAGAGAAAGAGTTGATTAGGACACTGTTTTTCTGTCAAATCCTTTTATGATAAAGGTTTCAATTCTGTCTCCAGTCTCGGTGTCTCCTGATTTCTGCTATAGCACAGGTGTTGCTTTCAATGTAGCGATCGCGTTTACATTTTGCCATAAAAATATATTATTATTACAAATAAAAGCAATTTGCAAGTTTTATTTGCAAAACTTTAAAAAACGTTACATAATAGGAACCAAAGGAAGCAAGACTCAAGGTCAGCTCCTAAAAACGGTTATTTACCAGAGGAGTCTCAATACCTACTATGACTTTTACCACTGAGTCCTCAACTACAAGTTTTAGCCAAGTATTCGTTTCCAGCGATCAAAACGCTGTTGCTCGTGTCACTGCCAGCTTTAAAGCTCTCAATGTCGATCAGCAGCTTGGAGTGCTTTGGTTCCTCTATACCAAAATGGGTCGGACTGTTACCCCTGCGGCTCCCGGTGCAGCTCGTCTCCAATTTGCAGAAGGTCTGCTCAATGATATCAAGCAGATGCCTCCCCAAGATCAACTCAAAGCAATGCGTGACATTGCGGCTTCTGTTAACACCCCAGTCAGTCGCGCCTACGGTGTTCTTGGCGCTAACACTAAACTGGCGTTTTGGTATCAGTTAGCAGAATGGATGAAAGAAGGCTCTGTCATTGGAGTACCCGCAGGTTATCCCGTTTCTCGCGCTTCAAGTCAAGTTTTAGCTGCCATTGAGCAGTTAGAATTCAGTCAACAAATTACGGTACTGCGGAATGTCGTTTCAGGGATGGGAATCGATCCCCTCGCCTAGTTAATCTATAGCAGAGAAAGAGTTGATTAGGACACTGTTTTTCTGTCAAATCCTTTTATGATAAAGGTTTCAATTCTGTCTCCTGTCTCNATTAGGACACTGTTTTTCTGTCAAATCCTTTTATGATAAAGGTTTCAATTCTGTCTCCTGTCTCCTGTCTCCTGACTTCTGCTATATAATTGATCTAGAGCAGCGATCTAAATACATAAATGATCGCTGTTCTCTTGTTTTATTTGCTGTTTTGAATTGAACGTTATGCCGACAAGAACCTTATCAAATTCAGATAGTCTACTGCAAATCGAAGGAATTACAGAACCCCAAGTTCTCCAATATTTTGAAACCCTCAACGCTGGCAATTTTCAAGCAACTGCGGCTTTATTTGCAGAAGATGGCATCTTAGAAGCACCCTTTGAAGATTCCCTGCACGGAAAAGAAGCGATCGCCATCTACCTAACAGCAGAAGNGACAAGAACCTTATCAAATTCAGATAGTCTACTGCAAATCGAAGGAATTACAGAACCCCAAGTTCTCCAATATTTTGAAACCCTCAACGCTGGCAATTTTCAAGCAACTGCGGCTTTATTTGCAGAAGATGGCATCTTAGAAGCACCCTTTGAAGATTCCCTGCACGGAAAAGAAGCGATCGCCATCTACCTAACAGCAGAAGCTCAAGGAATGCAGCTTAAACCCCAAGAGGGAGTCAGCCAAACCTTAGAGAATGGTCAACAACAAGTGCAAGTGTTTGGGAAAGTGAAAACGCCTTTATTTTGGGTGAATGTCGCTTGGCAATTTATTTTAAATCCCAATGGGGAAATTGCCGTTGTCACGGTTAAACTTTTGGCTTCTTTGCAGGAGTTGTTGAATTTCAAAAACCCCTCTCAAAACCCATCTGAAAATTCGGATTGAAAGCCGTTTAAATCTAAGCTTTACTGGGAAGTTGTAGAGAACGAGTGAGTAATTCTCGTCCGAGTTCTAGATCTTTCGCCGAACATTTCCAGTCGGGATGGCTCGTCATCAATAAGCTTTCAATGGTTTCTTGATCAAATAAATGCCAAACTTTGATCGGTGCATTTTGATCTTCAATGGCGTAGCAGTTTTCACTAATACAATAGAGAATACAGCTTCCGGCGGCTCGCTCAATCGTCATCTGATCTCCCGGTTGCAGCGATCGCCAATACAGAATGGCTTGTTTAAACTCACTGGCAGAAGATACCATTAATCCCGGTATAATAACGGTGAGTTGTTGATCTCCATTGATATTAATCCAATAATGGCGAGACGGATCAATTCCTTTTAACCAAGGAGTTTCGTCATCTAAGCGATAGCGGGGGGCAAGTGGAAAAAGCTGATTCACTGAGCGTCTCCTGTCCTTGAGATATCATCAAAACTGATTTCAGATATTATTGACTTACCCCTCGAAAATATTGCAACTAAAATTTACAAAAATTAAAATTGTGTAGATTTCAGTTAAGTTTTGTTAAGAATATGACAGCATAACGGTTTAAGCTTCATCCGAAAAACCGGGTAAATCTTCAAGCTTGGAGTTGTTCAGACTCATCGACTTTTTCTCCCAGACTGGCTTCTAGACGCAGACAGTTATGACCATTAATCTGTAAACAGTAGTCAACTCTATCCATCAATCGATTCATAATCAGCCAGCCATAGCCGCTTTCTTGCCGATCTTCCGGGTTGGGAGGGCTATATTCACCCACTTCATAACCACTTCCACAATCCCAAACTTCCAGAGCAATATCTCGCTCCTGCAATTCGAGACGGATGATAATCGGTAGATGGGGCTGGTCTTTGTGAGCGTGGCGAATCACGTTTGAGTAGGCTTCCGCCAGTACCAAACGAAAGCGATTGGATTGACGGGGCCAATCAATGTGATGACCCAATTCCACCTCCAAACTACTCAACAGCCAATTTTCGACAACCGTTAAAAATCGAATGTCGCTCGGCACATGAAGCTCAGTTTTCATCTGTCAACAAGACCTCCAGCGCAAGTATTGTTTGGTCATCTTCCTGAACGGAACTATGCTCTCGGACAGAGGCCAGTAAATTTTCCAAGTTTAACGGCTCAGTTTGCTGCATCAAAAGCTTCCATAATCCCTCTTGATGAAGCATCGTGCGATGAGTTTGTCCCTCATTTGTACTGGGTTGAGCGACCATCACTTCTGTAATCCCGTCGCTGGTAAGCAGAAAAGTATCTACAGGATACAGGCTCAAACCCCAAACCTTCACTCGCCAAGCCGAAAGACCCACCACAGGAAT
>NZ_LATL02000100.1 GCF_000972705.2 Limnoraphis robusta CS-951
ATACATAAGTTTGGGTTTTAGTTCAATAAAATAGGGACAGTCATGGTTAGAAAATAATTGGGAAAAAATTTTATCGATCGCTTGAATTAATTGAGTTTTTAAAACTATTTTTCTCAAAAAAAATCAAAAATCTTTAATAATAAACAGCCATAAAGTCTTATCAATTGAGACAATGGCTATCTTTTGCTGTTAATAAATATCAAAATTGTTCATTCTTAATATTTCCAACTTATCTGATGAAAATTAGAGGGAATTTGACCGGAAAATTTTATTATTTTTTTTGAAGATAGCGATCGCATTTTGGAGAATGAAAACACCCTGCTTAAAAAGGGGGGTTGGGGGAGAGGTCATCGGGTTGATTTCACCTATCCGGCTCGTGGCAGCGCCCGCACCATTCTCTTGAAAAGTTTGCTCCATTGGTGAGGTCAAAAACTCCTAAAACGAGACAGCTCCCAAAGCAAATGGCTCTGGAAGCTGTCTTATAACTGACCCGTCGATTATTAAGTGTTTGACGGGATTTATCGGCTAGCCTTTTTATCAACTGCGACTAGCGGGATTTATCTGGGTTTTTATCTGTATTTGTAAGATAACGAAAGATTGTGAGGATTTTGTGAGGCGGGGGTGTAACGGATAGATTAACTTGGGGGGGTTTTGCTTAATGGCTTTGGAAACGGATATTGTAACGGATAGATTAACTTGGGGGGTTTGAGGTTAATGCTTTTGGAAACGGATATTGTAAGGGATAACGGTTGTAACGGATGGGTTTGAGGCGGGAGGATAAGGATATAATCGTTAACGTCTGGATTGAGGGGTTTGATTTGGTGACTCTGTTTGAATTATAAATAAGTCTTCTGGGTATAAAACTGTATCAACTCTAACATCTGTCTCGATTTTCTGATTGCTGAGTTTGCTCTGTATCTCTATTTAGTGCAATGATCAATTCTCGTATTCGAGTGGCTGTTGTCCTTGGGACTCGTCCTGAAGCGATTAAACTGGCTCCCGTCATCCAACAGTTACAACTGGCTTCTGAGTTTGAGACTCAGGTTATTTTAACAGGTCAGCATCGAGAAATGGTTAAACAAGTCATGGAACTGTTTAACCTCAATGCTGATTATAATTTGGAAATTATGCAGACTTCGCAAACGTTGACGGATATTACTTGGCGGAGTTTGCAGGGGTTAGAAGGTTTATTTCAACAGCTTCGTCCTGATATTATTATCGTTCAGGGAGATACGACAACGGCGTTTGCTGCGGCGTTAGCAGCATTTTATCAGAAAATCCCTGTAGGTCATGTTGAAGCGGGGTTACGCACGAATGATATTTTTAATCCTTATCCTGAAGAAGCCAACCGACGTTTAATTTCTCAACTGACTCAGTTTCATTTTGCACCCACAACGCAAGCGGTAGAAAATTTAAGAAATTCGGGGGTTTTGGGAGAAGTTCATCATACCGGAAATACGGTGATTGATGCGTTATTATCTGTGGTGAAACGTCAACCAGAGTTAAACGTTGCTCATTTGAACAAGAGTCAATATCGGCTGATTTTAGCAACGGTTCATCGTCGGGAAAATTGGGGAACTCCTCTGACTCAAATTGCTGAAAGTTTTCTGAATATTTTAGATAAATTTACCGATACGGCGTTACTTTTACCGTTGCATCGAAATCCAACTGTACGAGAACCGTTGCTAAAAATATTAGGAAATCATCCGAGAATCTTTTTAACTGAACCGCTTGATTATTGTGAATTAGTTGCGGCAATTGATCGCTGTTATTTTGTTTTAACCGATTCGGGAGGATTACAAGAAGAAGCTCCCAGTTTAGGAAAACCTGTCTTGGTTTTACGAAAAACGACGGAACGACCTGAAGCCATTACTGCGGGAACTGCCAAACTTGTCGGAACAGAAACCACAGAAATTGTAGAAGCGGCAACCGAATTATTAACCAATTTAGAAGCTTATAAAAAAATGGCAACAGCCATTAATCCGTTTGGAGATGGTCATGCTGCCGAATACATCGTTCAAATTTTGAGAAAACGGATGATAGAACTTCGGTAGGGGCGGGTTCTGTAAAATCTTTAATATCATCTCAGAGATTGAACTCAACCTGCCTCTACAGGATTATTTTATCCGTTATTTTTTAGGGGGCGGGTTTATATCGGTTATTGATGGGAAACAAAAATCTATACTGAACCCGCCCCTACAGTTAAAATTCTCCGTTAACCGCCCGCAACTGCCGGAACAATACTCACTTCATCCCCATCTTTGAGTTCCGTTTTTGTTCCTTCGAGAAAGCGGATATCTTCGCTATTCACGTAAAAATTGAGGAAGCGGCGAGGTTCACCTTTTTCATCACAAAGACTACTTTTAATCCCCGGACAATGGGCTTCTAAAGAATCAATCAATTCAAGAATATTGCTGCCTTCACATTCAAGCTTTGCTTGGTTTTCGGTGAATTTTTGCAAAGGAGTTGGAATTAATACTTTAACCGTCATGTCGATTTTGAAAGGTAACGTTTGAGTAGATTTACAGTCAGGAACTCGGCAAGTTTTAGGGACAGGTTCATTCACCCATCCCTAAGTTTTTTTAGATTACACTAAAACTTCTTGCCATTCTAAACGGCCTAAAGTGTGGGCGCGCTCTAAGGCTTGTTCAAAGCTTTCTAATTTAGCGTCAATGGTTAGCGGTTCGCCGACATAACCTTGAACGGCTTCTTGAGTCTTTAAGCCATTGCCCGTGATGTAAACAACAGTGGTTTCATCGGGATCAATTTTACCAGCTTCGACTAATTTTTTCAAGACGGCGATTGTGGTTCCGCCTGCGGTTTCGGTGAAAATGCCTTCAGTTTCCGCTAACAGTTTTATGCCTTCAATCACTTCTGCATCATTGACAGACTCAATATGACCGTTGGTTTTCCGGGCGACTTCTAGGGCATAAACGCCATCTGCCGGGTTGCCAATGGCAATTGATTTAGCAATGGTATTCGGCTTAACGGGGGTGATAAAATCACGGTCTTCGGTGAAGGCTTGGGCAACAGGTGAACAGCCTTCTGCTTGGGCGCCACTAAAGCGAACTGCTTTATCTTCAACTAAGCCGACTTTGATAAATTCTTGGAATCCTTTATAGATTTTAGTATACAAAGAACCCGAGGCAATTGGCGCGACAATATGATCAGGAAGTTTCCAGCCTAATTGTTCGGCGACTTCATAACCGAGGGTTTTTGAACCTTCTGAATAATAGGGACGTAGGTTAATATTAACAAATCCCCAACCGTGAGTATTTGCCACTTCTGAACAGAGGCGGTTTACTTGGTCATAATTGCCTCGAACTGCCATCAAAATCGGGTTATAAATTAAAGTCCCGAGGATTTTTCCGGCTTCTAAGTCAGAAGGAATAAATACACAACAGTCGAGTCCCGCTTTAGCAGCGATGGCGGCGGTGGAGTTGGCTAAATTTCCGGTACTGGCACAGGAGACCGTTGAGAAGCCCAATTCTCTAGCACGACTGAGGGCGACGGAAACCACTCTATCTTTGAAGCTGAGAGTGGGCATATTGACAGCATCGTTCTTAATATAGAGGTTTTTCAGACCGAGGCGACGGGCTAACCGTTCCGACTTCACTAGGGGCGTCATTCCGGTACCGACATCAATCACATTATCAGTGGCCACAGGAAGGAAGCTGCGATAACGCCAGATGGATTTCGGGCCAGCTTCAATGGTTGCGCGAGTCACGGTTTGGCGGAGTAAGTCGTAGTTGTATTGAACTTCTAACGGGCCAAAGCAGACTTCACAAACGTGTTTGGCTTCGAGGGCGTATTCAGCGCCGCACTCTTTACACTTGAGTTTCTCGAAAGTTGCACCTGTAGTCTGAGTGTGAGTTGTTAGTGCCGTCATGGATTGAACCTCTAGTTGAACGATGTCTTTTGAATTCCTGATTTCAAAACAATATCACAGTGAATTTACCAGGTCAACCATACCCGAGTTTTTTTGTCGGGATTGATTTAGGGCTTGAAAATCAATATCCCCCCTCCCTGGGGTTGGGAAGGGGGAGTCCTATTAACAGTGAACTGTTACCAGTGACCAGTAAACAGTGAATTGATAACTGGTAGGGGTAATTCATCAATGACCCCTACAATAGAAGAATCTAACGATTAGGTTGTCGCCACAACTTGCGGTTCTTCTGGAATCACTATTTTACCATTTTGTTGGGCTTCGACTAACGGACGACCATAATAAGCATCGAGATACAATTGCTTCAGGTCTTTAATTAGAGGATAACGGGGATTTGCACCCGTACATTGATCATCAAAAGCGCGATCGGCTAATTCATCAATTTTCGCTAAAAATTCCGCTTCACTTTCTTTGATCACATCTTTAATCGCACTCGGAATTCCCACTTGTTGCTTCAAGTCTTCAATGGCTAAAATCAAGCGATCAACCTTCTCAATTTCCGTTTCACCGCCCAAATTCAAATAGTCCGCAATCCGAGAATAACGCCATTTTGCATTGGGATATTTGTACTGAGAAAACGTCGCTTGTTTAAACGGGGCATCGGTGGCATTGTAGCGAATCACATGACAAATCATCAACGCATTAGCCAACCCGTGCGGCACATGGAACATCGCTCCTAATTGATGCGCCATTGAGTGACAAATGCCTAAGAAACCATTAGCAAATGCCATCCCCGCCATTGTAGACGCATAGTGCATTTTTTCGCGGGCTTTGGGATCTTCTGCCCCATTGTGATAGGAACTCGGCAAATATTTAAAGATTAACCGAATGGCTTCTAAAGCTAAACCATTAGTATATTCAGAAGCCAACACCGAGACATAAGATTCTAGGGCGTGAGTTAAAGCATCGACCCCCCCAAATGCGGTTAATGCTTTTGGCATATTTAACACCAATTCGGGGTCAATAATTGCCATATTCGGCGTTAACGCATAGTCCGCCAAGGGATATTTAATATCATTTCGACGGTCTGTTACAACGGCAAATGGCGTCACTTCTGAACCCGTTCCAGATGTTGTGGGAATGGCAACCATGATCGCTTTTTCCCCTAACGGTGGCAAGTCATAAACCCGTTTACGGATATCCATAAACCGCATTGCCAAGCCGTCAAATTCGATTTCAGGATGTTCATACATCAACCACATAATTTTCGCCGCATCCATCGGAGAACCGCCACCAATGGCAATAATTACATCCGGTTGAAACGTATTCATCAACACCAATCCCCGTTCCACTGTATCGAGAGAGGGATCAGGTTCAACATCATAAAAGACATCGTATTTGAGTCCGATTTCTTCCAAAACCTCCTCTAATATCGCCGTTACTCCTAACTCATAAAGGGGTTTGTCGGTAACAATAAATGCCCGTTTTTTTCCGGCTAACTCGCGAATAGCTGTGGTTAACGCCCCGTATTTGAAGTAAATTTTAGGAGGAATACGGAACCATAACATATTTTCCCGACGTTCGGCGACGGTTTTGATGTTTAAAAGGTGATGAGGTTCGACGTTTTCACTGACTGAATTACCGCCCCAACTGCCACAACCCAAGGTTAAAGACGGGTCAAGACGGAAGTTGTAAATATCCCCAATTGCCCCTTGAGAAGACGGCGTATTAATCAAAACACGGGCAGTTTCAACGGCATCTTCAAAGCGTTTAATATGGTCAATATTGGAGGGCGCTGTGTAGAGGGCGGCTGTATGTCCGCGTCCTCCAAACTGCACTAATTTTTCCGATTTTTCCACCGCATCTTCAAAGTCTTTCGCCCGATACATGGCTAACACAGGCGAGAGTTTTTCATAGGCGAAGGGTTCGTTCGTGTCAATATTTTCAACTTCACCAATAATCACTCGGGTATTTTCGGGGAGGGTAATGTCAGCCAGTGCGGCAATTTTATCAACAGGTTGACCCACAATTTCCGCATTTAAACGCCCATTGATGATGATTTTCTCCCCTAAACGTTCCCGTTCTTCTGGGGTTAAGAAATAAGCTCCTCGGGCTTGAAATTCGGCTTTTACGGCATCATAAACCTGATCATCAACAACAACCGATTGTTCACTGGCACAAATCATGCCATTGTCAAAGGTTTTACTGAGAATAATTGAAGAAACTGCCATTTTAATATGAGCAGAAGAATCAATTAAAGCAGGGGTATTTCCCGCACCAACTCCCAAAGAAGGATTACCGGAAGAATAAGCCGCTTTCACCATTCCCGGCCCGCCTGTCGCTAAAATCAGCTTAATATCAGGATGCTGCATTAAGGCTTGAGATAGGGGAACGGTGGGTTGATCAATCCAACCAATAATATCATCGGGCGCCCCGGCGGCGATCGCTGCTTCTAAGACAATTCTGGCGGCTTCATTGGTGCAATTTCGGGCGCGAGGGTGAGGAGAAAAGATAATTGCGTTGCGAGTTTTCAGGGCAATTAAGGCTTTAAAAATTGCCGTAGATGTCGGGTTGGTTGTGGGGACAATTCCGGCAAGAATTCCCACTGGTTCAGCAATGCGTTGGAAACCGAAAGATTTGTCTTCTTCAATGACACCGCAGGTTTTTTCTGCTTTGTATTTGTTGTAGATAATTTCTGAGGCAAAATGGTTTTTAATCACTTTGTCTTCAACGATCCCCATTCCCGTTTCTTCGACTGCCATTTTTGCGAGCGGAATTCGGGCTGCATTCGCTGCTAAGGCTGCTTTTTTGAAGATATAGTCTACCTGTTCTTGCGTGTAGGAAGCATATTTTTGTTGGGCTGCTTTTACCCGTGTGATTAGGTTTTCTAGTTCTTCGATGTTGGTCACTGAATTAACCATATCTTTCCCTTAGATAAAATTTCGGTTGAAGAGTTGATGAACGCCAGATTCAAAATCTGGGACTGTTTACAAGCTTTAGGTTTTGGATTGTTTACTTATTGGCCTACGGAAAAAAACAACTGAGCTGTTTCGCTCTTTAGTGTAACGCATTACCGACCGGGTAGAGTCATCTTTGTTTTCTCTACTTGCCTCTATGTTTTATCTTATTTCATCTCGGACAATTTGTTCAAAGATGGGCAAAATTCTTAACATTCTTTTTAAGATTTCATTTTGACTTGCATCCGATATTTTTTTCCGGTAGGATCTAAAGTTTGGCTGTATTCAGATTTTTTGGGAAAGTTAGCGAAAAAAGTGCTAAAATTAGAAGTTATACTTTTCAAGTACAGAATATTTATTTTTGTTGAGTCGCTTTCATCTGTTTTGTTAAATTCTTAAAAATAGAAAGAATAAAAAACCACGCTCGACACAAAGAACACCAAGAATAAACCTTCGTGTCTTTGTGGTGAAAAAATTTACTCCCTCATTAAGAATAAAAAACCACCAAGACACAAAGAACACCAAGAATAAACCTTCCTGTCTTTGTGGTGAAAAAATTTCCTCATTAAGAATAAAAAACCACGCTCGACACAAAGAACACCAAGAATAAACCTTCGTGTCTTCGTGTCTTTGTGGTGAAAAAATTTACTCAACCTTCACCCCAAACCGCTGAAAAATTTCCATCACCTGTTGAACTTGTTCAACCGTCGCCGCAGGAGTATCTTTCAATTTGTACTCATAACCCATTTCCTCCCATTTATACTCGCCCATTTTATGAAAGGGTAAAACTTCTACCTTCTCCACATTCGATAACGTCGAGACAAATTGGGCGAGTTCAGTAATTTCTTGGAGATTGTCTGTTAAATTGGGAACCAAAACAAATCTCACCCAAGTCGGTTTTTTAATCTCGTTTAAATAATGGGTAAATCTCAAAACAGGTTCGAGGGAAACGGCCGTTACTTCCTGATAGGTTTCAGGATAAAATGCCTTTAAATCCAACAATACTAAATCCACAAATTCTAATACTTTTTTCGCATCTTCAAACTTGGGAAAACCCGATGTATCCAACGCTGTATGAATCCCCGCTTGCTTACAAAGCCGAAAAACTTCGCCAATAAACTCCGGTTGTAACAACGGTTCACCGCCCGAAATTGTCACCCCACCCCCCGAAGCCTTCATATAAGACCGATATTTTTTAATCTGTTCAAAAATCTCTTTTGGGGTGACAACTTTTCCCGCTT